>DVMG01000049.1 GCA_018715105.1 Candidatus Ventricola intestinavium | reverse complement strand
CACCATGGCCGCCGGCCTTTCCAGCGTGGGCATGATTCCCTTCTGCTCCACGTTTGCCGTGTTTGCCAGCCGGTGCTACGAGCAGATCCGCAACGGCGTATGCTATCCGCATCTGAACGTCAAATTCGCCTTTACCCATGCCGGCATCACCGTCGGCGAGGACGGCGCCACGCATCAGGCAGTGGAAGATCTGGCCATCATGCGCGCGCTGCCGGGCATGACCATCCTCTGCCCCTGCGATGCGCTGGAGGCGGCGCGGGCCGTGCGCGCCGCCGCAGCGATCGACGGGCCGGTCTACATCCGCCTGGCGCGTCTGGCCACGCCTGTCTTTTCCGAGGGCATGCCCTTTGAGGTGGGCAAAGCCAATGTGCTGCGCGAAGGAACGGACGCCGCCCTCCTCACATGCGGCCTGATGGTGGAAACATGCATGGACGCTGCCCGGCTTCTGGAAGAACAGGGGATCCGCTCCGCCGTGATCAACATGCATACCATCAAGCCGCTTGACGAGGCGGCTGTCCGCCGCCTGGCGGGGCAGATGCCGCTTTTTACCGTCGAAGAGCACTCCATCATCGGCGGGCTTGGCGACGCGGTGGCCTCTGTCGTGGCGGCGCATGGCGGACGCCTTCGCAAAATCGGCATTCCGGACTGCTTTGGCCAGTCGGGCAAGCCCGAGCAGCTGCTTGACTACTATGGCCTGAGCGCGGAGAAAATCAGCAAAACCGTATTGGAAACCCTCAGAGGATAAAAGATCGCCGTCATGCCGGCTGGGCATGGCGGCTTTTTGATAAGCAGAGCCGGTTTCCGCCGCTTCCTTCCCCCGGTTTTTTCTCCATCTTTCGCCATCTCCCGTCTTTTCAAACACAGGGCAGTTCCTTCGGGCCGCCGCCTGCACTTTTTTCGGCGCCTTTTTCCATGCCCATGAAGGATTTCACGGGGAAAACGCGAATAGTGAATAGGAATGAATTTGCCCATTTATCGATTTGGAGGCGTGCTTTCTTTGCATGCTGTCTGAAGAGGAATGAGTTATTCACAGGATTGTGGAAAAGATGGGGATATTTTCCCGCGCTTTTCCATGGTTTTCCACAAGCTTTCTTTCAATACGTTTTGGCTTTTTGGCACTTATCCATGTTTTCAACCGCTCTACGGCTTCTGCTGCTGATTCATATCCTGCTACTACCCCATGGAGGTTGATGAGTATGCGCTTTTCCTGTGACACCAATGAACTGAACGCCAGCCTTTCCATCGTCAGCCGCGCGCTGGCGGTGCGCTCTCCCAAGCCCGTTTTGGAGGGCATTCTCTTTGAATCCTGTGAAGAAGGCCTGCGCCTGACCTGCACGGATCTCGCGCTGGGCATTGAAACCACGCTTGCGGCAACGGTGAGCGAAGAGGGCCGGGCCGTGCTGCCCGGCAAACTGCTTTGCGAAATCGTGCGCAAGCTTCCGGGCGGAAACTGCGATATCGCCATTGGAGAGCGCATGCAGGCCACCATCCGATGCGCAAGCATCCGCACGACGATCAGCGGTTTTGATCCGGTGGAATATCCCGAGCTTCCGCAGGTGGCGGGCGAATCCTTCAGCATGCCCCAAAATACATTGCGCGACATGATCGGCCGCACGCTTTTTGCCATTGCGCAGGATGAAAGCCGCCCCATCCTCACCGGCTGCCTGATGGAAATTGGAAAGAGCGAGATGCGCGTGGTGGCGCTCGACGGCTTCCGCCTGGCCCTGCGCCGGGAAGAGATCGAGGGCCCGGAAAAGGATGTTTCGGCCGTTGTCGGCGGAAAAGTGCTGGGGGATATCGCCAAGATCCTTTTGGATACGCAGGATCCGGTGTCCCTGTGCTTCAGCCGCAGCCATGTGCGCCTTGAAATCGGCCCCACGCACATCGTGGCCAGGCTCCTTGAAGGGGAATTCATTCGCTACCGGCAGATCCTGCCTCAGGAATGGCAGACCCGCGTGACGGTGGACCGCGCAGAACTGGGGAGCGCCATCGACCGCGCCAGCCTCATTGCGCGCGAGGGGAAGAGCAATCTCGTCTGCTTCAAAGTGGACGGGGATCTGCTCGACGTGACTTCCAACTCCGAGACGGGCGACATGGAGGAGCGCATCCGCGTTGCCACCGAGGGAAAGGATCTGACCATCGCTTTTAATGTGCGCTATATCACGGATGTGCTCAAGGCGCTGACGGATGATCAGGTCGTCATGCGCTTTAATTCCAACGTCAGCCCGTGCGTCATCTGCCCGACGGAGGGCGAAAGCTATCTGTACCTGGTGCTGCCGGTGCGCGTATTCGGCGCATGATGCGCGCGGAAATTCCCATTTCGGCGCAGCCTGCCGGGAAAGGGGAGAGACCATGCGCGTAAAATCCCTGAGTCTGACGAACTTTCGGAACTACGAGCGCGCGCTCATCGAGCCAGGCGCGGGCGTGACGGTGTTCACCGGGCCCAATGCACAGGGGAAGACAAACATTCTGGAAGCGCTTCACCTGTGCTGCCTGGGACGAAGCCACCGGACCCCGCGCGATGACGAGCTCATCCGTTGGGGGCAGACGAGCGCACGTGTGTGCGTGCGGACCGAGCAGCGGGACGGTACGCACGAGGTGAGCATCTCGCTTGACAAAACCCAGAAGAAGCGCAAAACGGTGCGCATCGGCGCGCGCCAGGCGGAGCGCATCGGCGAACTGCTGGGGCACGTGTGCGCGGTTTTGTTTTCCCCGGAGGATCTTCAGATCGTCAAAAGCGGGCCGGCGGAGCGCCGTCGTTTTTTGGACATGCAGCTTTCTCAGCTGCGGCCGGCGTATTTCTATGCGCTTCAGAGGGCGGTGCGCACGCTCAATCAGCGAAACGCGCTTTTGCGGGAAATTGCCCGGCAATCCGCGCTGATCGATACCCTGGATATGTGGGATGAGCAGCTGGCGCGAACGGGGGCCGTCATCGTCCAGAACCGGCGGGAGGCTGTCGAGCGCCTGAGCACGCTTGCCGCGCAGGCGCATGCCTCTTTGACGGGGGGCCGGGAGCGGCTTCAGCTGCGCTATCTTTCCCAGGTTGCGCAGGAGCAGGATCCTCAGCAGGCCCTTCTTGCCCGGTTGCGTGCTGCCCGAGATGAGGATCTGCGCCGCATGACCACCACGGTGGGCGTTCATCGTGACGATATCGGCATTTTGATCAACGGACGGGAGGCACGCATGTTCGCCTCCCAGGGGCAGCAAAGAAGCGCCGTGCTCTCGCTTAAGCTGGCACAGCTGGATCTGGCCGGTGAGGAGAGAGAGGAAGCCCCTGTGCTGATGCTGGATGATGTGATGAGCGAGCTGGATCCGGGCAGGAGGCGCCAGCTGATCGAGCGCATTGACCGGGTTCAGACATTTGTGACCTGCACGGATTTATCCGATCTCGCCGGCGCGCGGCAGGATACGGTTTACCGTGTGGAAGACGGCACGCTGATCAGGCTGTAATCTTTTTGGGAATTCCCGTAAAACGCCTGTAAAATCAAAGAAAAAGCAGAGAATCAGGGACTTATCCACATTCATCCACAAATTCTCCACAGTTTTCCACATTCTTGTGGAAAACTGTGTGGAAAACCTGAGGAAACCCGCTGGATAATTCTCCCGGAGACGGCATGCACCGCTCCGTGCCAAAACCTGAAAAAGAAAGAAATACCTGGAAAATCAGCCTGTTACATTCCGGTATGGATCCGGGCGGAAGCTGTGCACAGTCCAAAAGTGGAAAAGTCATCCTCCCGGCGGCGCAGGCGTGGAAAACCAAAGCGCCAAACCGGCATGAAAGTTCTTTTTTTCGGCCATCCTATGGGAAAAAACGGGAAGGATGTCCGGTCCATGATCGTCTTATATCAAAAAGGGCTTGAAGAGGTGGCAGCACAGCTTCTCGCAATGGGCTACCACGTGCATCCGCTGGAAAGCCGCGTCGAGGCAGACGCGGTGCTCTATCTGAGCGATGTGCAGGGGGCACTGCGGGCGCGCGCCGGCGCATCCGGCGCGGCCATGATTTGCGTGCGGGGGCTTGATATCCCACAGATCGCCGCGGCGATCGGCCGGCGGGGCTGCGCGCCGCTGTTTTGAATCTTTTCATTTTTCAGGGATATGTCCGGATTTCTTCCCGGCGAAGAGCTGCGAAAGGAAGTTAGCATGGATCGCAACAAGAGGCGAGTCACGTATATGACGGGGGCCAATGCGACGTTTGGCTCCTATGGAATGAATGAGGACAGCAAAAAAAAGAAGAAAAAGCCGCTTTCAGCCCGCCTGCGCATGCTCATCGCGCTGCTGGCGCTGGCCGCGCTGCTGGCTGTGGTGATCGCCTACGCGCTCACGGATTCGGGACGCAGCGGCGTGGGCAGGGTGACGCGCATCGGCGCAACGCTCAGCCAGAACGTGATGCCCTTTGGCGACAGCGTCATCTTTTACGATGGAACCACGCTCCACTGCGTGGCGGCCACAGGCGGCAACGAGTGGAGCTATCAGATCGGCACGAATGCCGATTATGACGCCACGCAGCAGCGCATCGTGGCCTGGTCGGGCAATGATCTTTACATTCTCAACAGCCGCGGCAGGCTGATTTATAACAATAAGATGTCCGATTCCATTCAGTTTGCCAGCGCGGGCGACGAATATGTGGCCGTTTTTGTGGGCGAGGCGGATAACGGCGTGATCAGCGTCATTGACAGCAGTGGACAGATTGTGGACAATATCACCATCACCAACCAGACGCTGCTTGACATCGGCTTTTTCATGTCCACCACTTCTTCAAGCGCCCAGGAGACAGAACTGATGTGGGTGCTGGGGCTTGACACAACCGGCACGGTGATCTCCACCGAGCTTCAGACGTTCCAGCCCGGACGACTTTCCACAGGAAGCAGCTCGCTGGGCGAGCATATCGCCTATCGGATTTACGATCAGGACGGGGTTCTCCATGTCGTGACCACCCGGCAGATCCTGCACTACAATTACCGCGTGCTGGAAGCCTCTTCTCCCACGCTGATCTACGGTTACACGGTGGAGGATGTGCTCACGAGCGGCGGCACGCTTTATCAGCTCCTCGTGCCGGCTCAGGATCAGGACGAAGGCAGCGGCCTGAACAACGTGCGCCTGATGTATGGAAACGTGGACCGCGTCCTGCATCTGCCCAGCCCCTGCATTGCCGCCGCGCTGGGAACGCGCTCGGTCTATGGCTTTGCATCAAACGCCGTGTATGCCTGCCGGTTTGGGGAGACGACGTTTAACGCCTATGCGCTGCCCATCAACATCACCGCCGTTCTGGGCATGATTTCAGAGAATCGGGCGGTGGTGGCTTCCGGCTCGGAAATCTATGTGGTGGAACTGCCGCTTTAAGCGCAAAGCGCCGCGGCGGCGAGGCGAAAGGAGAGCTCATGAACATCATCGACATCATCATCCTGGTCGTGCTGGCCGTGAATGTGATTCTCGGCATGTACAGAGGCTTTATCAACGGCGTGCTCAGCGTGGCCGCGCTCATCGGCGCGGCGGCCATGGCCTTTGCCGTCAGCGGCCAGCTGGCCGCATGGCTTCAGGGCAATGAGACGCTCATCAACACACTGATGTATTACACCGACGCGGGGAGCCGCATCAGCGATCTGGATCTTTCCATGCTCTCGGTGGCGCAGGTATCCGAGAGTGCGCTGGCGCAGATTCTTGAAAGTGCGCAGCTTCCTCCCGCTTTTCAGACGGCGTTTCTCTCCGCGCTTGGCACATCCTCCGGTTCGGCTACGGTCTCCACGCTGCTCAGCCAGACGATTGTAAGCGTGTCTATTTCCATCCTCAGTTTCCTGATCTGTTTTCTGCTGAGCTATATCGTGGCCACCTTTGTCATCCATCTGATCTGCTATGTGTTTGAGCTGCCCGTGCTGCGCCATCTGGATGCTCTGGCCGGAGGAATTTTCGGCCTGGCCAGGGGGATTCTGATGCTGTTTATCCTCTTTGCGCTGGTGCCCATTGTGCTGGCCGTGGCCCCCGTAGAGCAGCTGACGCAGGTGTTTGCCCAATCCCAGCTGGCGCCCCTGTTTGACAGCCAGCTTATCCTCTCCATCCTTGGCAACGGCTGAGCCTGCCCGGCTGGTTCCCGTGCAGGCGGATTCGGCGCAAAGATCCGTTTTTCAAAAAGCCGCGCGACAGAGCCGGCTGAAGGAGTGTTCTCATGGAAGTTTACTATTACCGCTGTGCGGCCTGCGGCTATGTGCATCAGGTGCCCTGTTACTGGATGGGGTATGCCCCCGAAAAAACGCATGAGCAGATGCATTTCTCCCCTCAGACGCGCGCCGTGTGCGCCAATGCATCGCTTGACTACGCGGGAGAAGGCGATGGAGAATCGGAATCGATGGGAAATCAAGAATAAATAAAGAAAGATTCAGGGATTCAAGGAAGGCCATGCAGGACGCCGGCCGGGGGTTTTCGGGCTCTGTCTGGCGGCGGACCGGGCTGCGCCGTCCGGGAATCACTGAAAAAATCGAGGAGTCACCATGGAAGAAAAGGGGAAAAGCGGCGCGATCCGCCTGACCAATAAGACCGCCATCGCGCTGCGCAGGAATGCGGGAAAGGTGCGCCGTGCCTGGCTTGCGTTTGGCGCGGTTTTGACCGTGGCGCTGGCAGCGCTGGCCGTCTATTTGGGGATGCGCCACCTGGTGGCCGTGCCCATTACCGTGGCGGTGACGGTGCTGGCGGATGCAGCCATCGGCCTGCATGCCAGAAGCTGCTATCTGAGGCTGATTGGGCAGGCGATCTGCACCGAGGCGGCCGCACGGGAGATGCGCGAGCGCAGGAGCGAAGGCGCGCGCCTGAGACAGGCTGCCCGCGACCTGATGGACATGAAGCAGGATGCACTCAGCGGAGAAACGCCCCGCATGGCCGTGAAGGAGCAAAGCGACGTGCTTGGCGTGGGCGCAAAGCCCGCCGCCCATCGCCGCCGGAGGCAGGCCGGCCTGACGGTTGTGAAGGGCGAACAGGTTCCGTAAGGAATCATGGAAAGGGTTGGGTGAGCGTCTTTCTCATGATGGCAATCGTGTTTACCGCTTTTTTTCTCCTTGGCAGCGTGCAGGCCGTGCGCTTTCTTTTGCCTGAAAAGAGCCCGGTTGTGCGGATTTGGCTGGGGCTGGCGCTGGGGCTGCTGCTGGAGATGCAGCTTCCGGCGCTGTTTGCCTATGCGTTTGGCTTCACCGCCGCGGCGCATGTGGCGGCTACTGCGGCCATGCTGGCCGTTGTGACCGTCTGCTTTTTTCTGCGGGACAGGCGTCCGCTCAGGCCAATGGGCCCGTCGGATCGCCGCCTGCTGGCGATGATGGCGGTGATCTGTCTGCCGCTGACGGCGCTTTCGGGCTATCTGCAGTATACGCATGTGCTCATGCCGGCGGCGGATGGATCGCTCTGGTGCGGGCAGTCCACCTACGGCGATCTGTGCATGCACCTCTCTTTTGTCACCTCCATCGAGGGGATGGATTTTCCCCCCCGCTACAGCCTGCTGGCCGGCACGCCGCTCTCCTATCCGTATCTGACGGACTCGCTGAGTACAAGCCTGTATATGCTGGGCCTGCCGCTCTCCTGGTCGCTGATCGTGCCCGGCACGCTGCTGATGATGCTGACGTATGGGGGATACATGATTCTGGCCCGGCAGATTCTCGGCGGGCGGCATAAGGCGGTGGCCGTGGCGGCCCTGCTGTTTTTCTTGAACGGCGGGCTGGGATTCCTGTATGATTTTGACATGGCCTTCCGGGATGGATTTGCAAAGGTCCGCGAGATTTTCACCGGCTATTATAAGACGCCGGCCAACCAGCCCGACCTCAACCTTCGTTTTTCAAACGTCATCGCGGATCTGATGATCCCTCAGCGTTCGCTGTTGGGCGGCTGGGCGATGGGCATTCCCGCGCTGTATCTGCTCATCAGCGCCACGAGGGAAAAATCCATGCGCCAGACGGTGATGCTCGGCCTGTGGGCAGGCTCCCTGCCGCTGGTGCACACGCACACGTTTCTCGCGCTGGGGCTTTTTTCCGGCGGGTATCTGGTCGGGCGCATGGTCTGCCACAGGGAGGACAGGGGCTGGCTCCTTCGCATGGCGGGGATTTATCTGCTCATCACGCTGGCGCTGGCGCTGCCGCAGGTGCTTGGCAACGCCGTGAGGCAGACGCTTGAGGGCGGCTCGCTGCGCCTGCAGCTGAATTGGGTCAACAACAGCGGCGGAAACGGCCTGATTGACGGATATTTCTGGTTCTGGATCAAAAATGCGGGCCTGCCGTATATCCTGATGATCTGCGCGTGCCTGAATGCGCGCCGGCGCGGTTATCTGGATATCGTGCTGGGGATGGCCGCTCTTTATCTCGTCGCGGAGACGGTCCTCTTCCAGCCCAATGAATACGACAACAACAAGCTGTTTTACATCTGGTTCATGTTTGCCGCCATTCTTGCGGCGGATTATGGCTCCATCCTGATGCAGAGGCTTGCCGGGCTGCGCGGCCGCGCGCTGCTTTGCGCTCTGTTCCTCTGGGCGAGCACGTTTTCCGGCGCACTTTCCATCGCCCGCGAGGCGGTATCCGGATATCAGCTCTTTTCCGCTTCTGCCGTGCAGGCGGCGGACTGGATCCGGGAAAACACGCAGAAGGACGCCGTTTTCCTCACCGGCCAGCAGCACATCAACCCCGTCTGCTCGCTGGCGGGGAGGCAGATCCTCTGCGGCAGCGATCTGTATGTCTATTTTCATGGCCTCGATTACAGCGCGCAGGCCGGCGACTGCAGGCGCTTTTATGAAAATCCGGAGGAAAACCTCGACGTTCTTGAAACCTACGGGGTGGATTATATCTTTGTGAGCGACTATGAGCGCGCGGATTTTGCGGTGAACCTGGACGCACTGGATGCCCTTTTCAGCCTGGTGTATGAAAACCCGGATATCCGGATCTATCAGGTGGATTCCTGACATGCGGATCAGAACGCACAGGGGGATGCGTCCGGCACGCCCATGGGAAGAAGGGAAGCACGCTTATGGTGGAACGTTTTCTGCGCTATTCGCTGGAACGCGGGCGCCGGATCTGCGTCGTGACGGTGAACGGCGGCGTGATGAAAAAGAGAAACATGCTGGTGACCGCCATGGATGCCGATGGCGCCGGTTTTTGCGCGCGCCTGCCGGGCAGAAAGCGGGATGTGCATATATCCCTTGAGGAAGTGCTGACCGCCGCTTATGCGCGCGGGGATCAGGGAGAACTGGAATGATGGATAGGAAACGCCCGGATCGGTCAGCGGCACAGGAAGGCGGGCAAAACCGCCGGGAGATTCTTTTCTCCATCGCCGCCCGCGTGCGGGAGGCGGGCGGGCGCGCCATGCTGGTGGGCGGGTGCGTCCGGGATGAGCTGCTGGGCCTTGCATGCGGGGATGTGGACTGTGAGATTTACGGGCTTTTGCCGCAGGCGCTGTGCGCGCTTGCCGCGCAATTCGGCGAGGTGGAGCAAAGCGGTGCGCGCTATGGCGTCTACAGCCTGCGCGGGCAGGGCATTGATCTGGCCATTCCCCGGCTTGAGCGGCGCACAGGCCCGCTGCATCGGGATTTTGACGTGATCCTGGATCCGTATCTTCCGCCGGAGCGCGCGGCCGCGCGGCGGGATTTTACCGTCAACGCCATCTTGCGGGATGTGCTGACGGGGGAATATGTCGACCCCTTCGGCGGCCGTGAGGATCTGGAAAACAGGGTGCTCCGCGCCCTGCCGGGAGAGGGGTTTGAAGAGGATCCGCTGCGCGTTTTGCGCGGCGCGCAGTTTGCATCCCGCTTTGGCCTCACGCCGGATGCGCAGACAAGGGACAGAATGGCCCGCATGCCGCTTTTCCGCCTGAGCGCCGCCCGCGTGATGGAGGAAACAAAGAAGGCACTGCTTCAGGCCGGCGAACCGGATGTCTATTTCCGCGTGCTCGGCCAGGTGGGCGCGCTGGGGCCATGGTTTGCCGAACTAAAGGCGCTGGAAGGAGTGCCGCAGAACCCGCGCTATCATCCGGAAGGGGATGCCTTTGAGCACACGATGCTTGTTCTTCGCGAAGCAGCCGGTGTGCGGGCACAGGCGCGGGATCCATGGGCGTTCATGCTGGCTGCGCTCGTGCATGATCTGGGCAAAGCGGTCTCCACGCGGAAAAACGCACATGGAGAGTGGCACTCTGCCGGCTATGAGCAAAGCGGCATGCCGCTTGCCAGGGCGCTTCTTTCCCGCATCGGCGCGGGAAAAGAGGCCATCGCCTATGCCGTTGACATGTGCCGCCTGCACATGCGCGCACACACTCTCTTTTATACGCAGGCGGACGTGCGCCACACCCACCTGCTCCTGGATGAATCGGTATGCCCGCAGGAACTGATTCTGCTTGCGGTCTGTGATGCGCGCGGAACGGCCAAGCCGCGCGCACGGGCCGATGAGGAAGAGCGCTTTCTTTCCGCCCGGCTTGCGCTGTATCAGGATGCCGTTCGTGCCGGGATGCCCAGCGGCGCCATGCTGCTTGCCGCGGGGGCAAAGGCCGGGCCCGCCATGGGAAAGGCCCTTTCTCAGGCGCGCAGGCGCGTGCTCTGCGGCGTGCCTCTGTCAACGGCCGTTGAGGAGGCTGTCCGCACGACGCATGAAGCGCCCGCAGGAGACGGGGGAAAAGCGCGCAGCTCCTTCAGAAGGGATCCCTTTCAGAGAGATGGAGGGATTGTCTGAAGAGCATGGATTCAAGAGAATTGCTTTAGGAAGGGCTTGCAAGAGCCTTCTTAAACAGGAAAGATTCAATCGGCGGCATGCCCTGTGCGCGCCGGGAAAAGGATAAACGGATGACCGACCTGAATTTTGTCTTTCAGATCTGCGAATGGATAGGTACAGCGGCGTTTGCCGTCTCCGGCGCGATGGTGGCCATCGACAAGCGAACGGATCTTTTCGGCGTGCTGTTTCTTGCCGTCATCACGGCGCTGGGCGGCGGCACGCTGCGCGATGTGATCATCGGCCACTTTCCGCCCCGCATGTTCTCCCATTTCCATTATCTGCTGCTTTCCGCGCTCTGCGCGCTGACCGTGTTTGCCATTGCCAGGGCGATGAAGGAGCGCTATGTCATGCGCGAGCACATCATCGAGCAGGTGAACAACGTGTTTGACGCCGTAGGCCTGGGCGTATTTGCGGTCTCCGGCGCGCGCATCGGCATGGAGGCCGGATATGGCAGCAACATCTTTCTGACTACGTTTCTGGGGATGACAACCGCTGTGGGCGGCGGCATGCTGCGCGATGTGCTGCTTCAGGAGATGCCTTTTGTGCTCAAAAAGCGCGTGTATGCCGTGGCGGCGATCCTCGGCGCGCTGAGCTATGCCCTTCTTGTGCGCGTGGGTGTCAATCAGGCTGTCTCCTATGGGACGGGATTGATGGTGACCGTGACGCTGCGCATCCTGGCCACGGTGTTCAGGTGGAACCTGCCCAGGGCGATCTGAAGGCTGCGCAAAAACAAAGCGGCATGATGCCGGGCGCATTCCCGGCGAAATGCCGCGCATCTTGCGGCCCGGCGCCCGAGGCCGAAGCAGCGCAACAGGATTTGCGTAAAATAAAAAGGGGAATCCTCCCCGAAGGGAGAAATCCCCGCGTCCCACGGTGAGCGGGGCGCTTTTTTGCTATATCAGAAGTTTGCTTCGCCCTTTTCGTTGCCGTCGGCCAGCGCCTGGGCATATTTTCTGGACATGATGCCCTCCGCGTAGAGATAGACGACGCCGTTAAATGTGGTGAAGGCCCGGATATCCTGCATATCCGGATTTTTCTCAATCATGCGCAGCGCGTGGTCAAGCTGAGGCTTGGTGTAGGAATAAGGCGTGCGCATGAAGTAGGAAAGCGGCGTGGGGGAAGGATAGGTCCTGCAGTTGAAGCGCACCATGTGCGCAACCGTGCGGGGCAGATCCTTTTCCAGCACGAGCATGGCGATCATGGCGTAGTTGTTGGCCATGATCTCATCGGAATAGAAGTATTCATCCTTCTGGCCTTTGACAGACTTGATGTCCCGGCATGCTTCCAGGCTGCGCATCTCGGATAGAATTTCATCAAGATCGGGCTCTTCCTCCGCCAGCGGCCCGCGCGGGGTGAGCTGGACGGAACGGCAGCGCTCACGGATATACTCGGCCAGCATTTCGCCCGGCCTGCGTTCCACCAGGTTTTCCTGATCGGGATTCGGGATCATGGGGTCCTCGCTGGGCGGAAAGGGATCCTCGACATCCGGCAGGGTATCCAGATAGTCAAAAAGATCCATTTTCGGATCTGCCCGGCCGCCTGATTCCTGCGCCGCCGTGCCGTTTATGACAGCCTGCGCGCGGTCGCCCATCTCGCCCTTTTCCACCTTGGGGTTGGCATCCTGACGGGCAGGATCGTTGCGGTCGGAAAACTCGTCGGTAATGTCCTCGGGCCGGAGCTCCACTTCCTTGGAAAAGCCCGGCTTGCGGCGTCCAAACAGCATGTTTCTGCACCTCTTTCCAGAAGATCGGCCTCTCGCGCGGGCCCTGCGGCCCGGGCGGGATAAAGCGGGAGCGCTGTGAAAATGCGCGATGGAAAATGGGAGGAACCGGATGATTCCTCCCAAATCAATTCCCGCTGGCAGGATATCACATCCTGATCACTTGATCAAGCCCAGTTCGGCCAGCTTGTCTGCGCAGTCCTTGAGGTCAAACTTTTCAAGCGTCTCGCGGGTCGGGATACCGGTCTCCACATCCCAGCCCATGGCCTCGTAGAACATGTCAAACGCCTTCTTCATGTCGTCGCGGTCCATCTTGACGGTGCCCTCTTCAAACGCCTCAAAGTCCGGCTCTTTGTCAAAGACCCACGCCGGGATGGCGTCGTGATCCTGGCGCAGGTTGGTGCTGCCCAGGTTCAGCTTGAAGGAAACCGCGGTCATGACGCGCAGCAGGTTGGAGATGCGCTCGGTCTCAAATTCGAGGCTCTCGCGGGTGTATTCCTCTCCCACCACGGCGCTCATGTACTTGGCGTCCAGATCCAGGTCGCCGGCATAGCCGCGCTTTTTGCTGGTGGATAGCGTCATCGGATACATCCAGTTGCACAGCGTCGCGGAATCATGCCACTGCTTGCCGTTGAAGGCCCACTTCGCCAGCTTGACCTTGTTTTCGTTGATGGGCGTATAGGCTTTCGGCGCATCCACGCAGCCCTCGCCGAAGAAGCCCTCCAGAACCGGCTTGATGACCTCGCCGTAGGGAGAGCCCGAACGGCAGAAGTTGGTCAGGTGGTGAATCATGCAGTCGCGGTTGTACATCGCGTTGAACAGCAGGCCGGACTGCCAGGCATCCTCCGAGGAGTGGTGCTTCGGATAGCCGTTGTAGGTGACGTTCGTGTTGTTGTCCAGCACCTCGTCGTAATAGTTCTTGCCGGCGGAGTTCTTGCTGGCGTCGTCAAGGCCCCAGGCGGCATACAGATGATAGGTGCCCTTGCCGATGTCGCCCCAGGCGCCCTTGCCCTCCGCAATCAGGCGGAAGAATTCAAAGCACCAGCGCGGATCGCCGTCTTTCATCAGATCCCAGTTGACGGCGTTCCACTCTTCATCGGTCATGTGCTCCCGGAGGATGCCGTCCTTATACGTGCGGGAGAAATCGGAATACAGGTTGCCGTAGTTGCACCACACGCCATAATCATCCTGCGCGCGGCTCATGGCGCCGCCCAGGATCATGCCTGCATCGCCCTCATCCACAAAGTCGTGCGTGCCTTCCGGATAAATGGATTTGCCGGAGATGATCGGCATGCAGGTGTTGGAAACGTGGGTGGGCAGGTCATAATCGGCCAGAGGATCCATCTCATATTCGGTGTAGCAGCGCACCGGGCAGGAGGAACAGCCGCCCTGCTTGACGGTGTATTTCTCCGCCACCTCGCCAAAGTCAAACACGCCCTTGTTGCAGCGCAGGGCCGCCACATTGATGATGCCGCTGGGCTGCTCGCCGGTATCGATGGGGCCGCTGGGCGCCTTGTCCCAGGTGACGCCGGGGCCGCCCTGCCAGCGGTTCCTCGGCACGGCGGAATACTCGGACCAGGACTGCGGGACGGAGGGCACGTTGTGATTGTTGTTGCCGCCGACCAGATCCTTGATCATGTAGTTGGAAAGCAGGCGCACCTCCATCGGGCGGGCAATCTTCACCGCGCCGGTGCCGCGCGCCACGATGGCCTTGACCTTCTTGGAGCCGAGCAGCGCGCCGATGCCGGCGCCGCCGGAATTGCCAAAGCTGGTGATGAGGGTGGACATCGGCACCAGGTTTTCGCCCGCCAGGCCGATGGAGGCCACGTCAAACTCGGGGCCGCACTCCTTGGAGAGGGTGGCGTTGGTCTCAAACGTGCCTTTGCCCCACACGTGGGAGGCATCCTCAAGGGTGACGTTCTCATCGTCAATCTTGATGTAGACCGGCTTGTCGCTCTGGCCCTCGACAATCACGGCGTCATAGCCGGAATACTTGAGCGCATGCGCGAAGTGGCCGCCCATGTGCGCGTCGAGGATGGATTGGCCCTTGGACCAGCAGGAGAGAAAGGAGATGTTGGTGCGGCCGGAGCAGGGCACGCCGGAAGCCGTCAGCGGGCCGACGGCGAAGACGGCTTTTGCCGCCGGGCCGAGGGGATCGCTGTCAAGCGGAACTTCGTCCCAGATGACCTTGTAGCCAAGGCCCATGCCGCCGATAAAGGGTTTATACTTGGGCAGGGTATCCTCCGTGGTGATCGCGCCGGTCGTGAGGTTGACACGCAGCACGCTTCCGGCCCAGCCGTTGATGCCATTTTTTACAGACATGTTTTTTTCCTCCTTTGATCAATTCACTGCCGGCTTCAGACCGCCTGAGCGGCGGCGGAAACTTCGTCCCACGGGATGATGCTCAGCGCGCCGGATGGGCATCCCTCCACGCAGGCGCCGCACATCACGCACTTGGAGGACTTGTGGGTCACCGGATTGACGGTCGGCATGTGCCACGGGCAGGCCTGCGTGCAGGCGCCGCAGCCGACGCACTTTTCGGTATCCACGCGGCGGATGCCGTCCTCGCCCGCATAGATGGCGCCCACCGGGCAGGCGTTGCCGCAGGCGGGATCCTCACACTGGCGGCATGTATCCGGGAAGTATGTCCAATTGTTTTCCGTGTACAGGCCATTGCCGTTGCGGCTTGAATACAGGTTGCGCGTCACCTTGACGCGGGAAATGTAGCTGGAGCAGCAGCCGTCGTTGGTCAGCGTGCAGTTGATTTCGCAGCGCTGGCAGCCCACGCAGCGGTCGGCGTTGACCACAAGCAGCCCCTGCGGGAACGCCCAGACCCTCACCTTGTCCTCGGCCAGGGCCGCGGCGCTCGTGCCCAGGGCAGAGAGCATGGCGCTTGACATGGTCACGCCCACCAGGCTCTTGCCGGACAGCTTGAGAAACTGGCGGCGGGTAAAGTCCCTGTCGAGAAATCGCTTTTTGTCAGACATGTTTTTCTCCTCCTCCTTACTTCCTTCTTCCAACGGCAGAAATGCCGAAGAAAAGACGCAGGCAATAAAACAGGAGCACAGGCAAACAGGCGCCTTTTCTGCGCCGCGGTTTGCTGTACTCCTTCGCATCAGGCAGGCGACATGGTTACCCCTGCCACCCATTGGCCGCACCTCCCCCACCGGGCAGACACGGCTTGGAGCGATTCACTTACAAGAGCCATATAACATATTACTATATAACTCACATTCCCTATTCTACAGGATTCTTCCAAATATGTCAACAGCTTAACAATCATTTTTCATATTTCAATCTGTTTTTCATCCCATTCCGTGAAAAAACAGGGTTTTCAGGTGTTTCCCGAAAATTTCTTAACATGTCCATGCCAAGGAACGCTTTACAAAACAGCACCGGCTTTGGTATAATACATGCCGTAACCATCTGGATAGGAGGATGCGCATGTTTAACATCGGGGCGACAGAGCTCATTTTGCTCCTGCTGATCGCGTTTGTGGTCGTCGGGCCCAAGGATTTGCCCAAGATCGCTCGCGCGTTGGGCCGCTTCGTGCGCTATATCCGATCGATGATTGAGGAAGTCAAACGCGAAACCGGGTTTGACGAGGTCGCAAAGGACATCAAGGCAGTGGAAAAGAGCGTGGATGAAGGCGTCCGTTCTGTGGATATCCGGCCTCAGATGCAAAAGACTCAGCTTGAAATCAACAAGGAGCTGAACTCCGTCAAAAAAGAGCTCAGCTTCAAGGACTTCAAAAACAATGCGACTAACCATTCAACCAACAATCATAGGGGAGGAAACAGTGTATGAGACTGGGTACGACGGAGATTCTTCTGCTCCTGGTGCTGGCGCTTGTGCTCTTTGGCGGCGGCAAGCTGGCCGGCGTGGGCAAGGCTCTTGGACAGAGCATCAAGGAATTCAAAAAGGAAGTAAAAGAGGAGGAGCCTCCGGCTTCCGCTGAGGACAGCGCCGAAACGAAAGACGAGTAATGCTCAGGCGGGCGCACGCGATGGCGGCGTCCGCCGATTGCTTTTGTGAGGGCGTGTTCATGGAGCCTTTTCCGGATACACGCATGTTTTTGAGAGAGAGGGGCCTTTTCCGGTTTATCCGGAAAAAGCCGCCGTTCTCATGGAAAAAAGAATGAAAGAGGTTCTTCCATGAAGAAAAAGAGGGAATCCGATTCCGTAAGCGCGCATGACGAGCGGGTGGACATGCAGGCCCAGCCGCTGCTTTATCATCTGATGGCCATGCGCAAGCTGCTGATCTCCTGCCTGATTGCCGTGGCTGTGGGTTTCGTGATCGCATTTTATTTTCTGTGCACGCCGGTGATGAGCTTTATCACCAGCCCCATCGAGGCGCGCGGGATCACCATCATCTATACCGCGGTTTCCGAGGCGCTGATCACGCAGCTGAAGGTTTCGCTGGTGGTGGGCATCATTCTGGTCAGCCCGTTCATCTTTTATCAGATCTGGGCGTTTATCAAGCCTGCGCTTTATGATAATGAGATCCACCTGTTCCGGATCCTCTTTCTGCTGGCTGTCTTCCTGTTTTTGCTGGGCATTGTCTTCTGCTATCGCTATGTTTATCTGCTGGCGCTTAACTTTTTCTTTGTTGCGGGCGAAAACCTGGCGACGCCCATGCTCTCCATCGACAAGTATGTGGGCTTCCTCTTCTCCTTTATCCTGCCCTTTGGCGTGGTGTTTGAGCTGCCGATTGCCATCTATATGGCGGCCCGTTTGGGCTGGGTGAATTATAAGAAGCTCACTTCCAGCCGCAAATATGTGTTCTTTGGTATCTTCGCGCTTGCGGCGATCCTCACCCCGCCGGATGTCATCTCTCAGGTGATGCTCGGTGTGCCGATGTATCTGCTCTATGAAATCGGCATCCAGGTAGCGCGGTTTACCAAGCCGCG
>DVMG01000048.1 GCA_018715105.1 Candidatus Ventricola intestinavium | reverse complement strand
GATCGTTCAAATCCCCTTTGTAAAACGGATGGCAGCGCAGAACACGCCGCAGAGCAAGGTATCCCCCTTTGATAGCCCCATACTTTTCAATCGCCTGTACGGCGTACGTGGAGCAGGTGGGCGTAAACCGGCAGCAGGGCGGATGCAGGGGGCTGATGTATTTGCGGTAAAAGCGAAGCAGAAAGAGCAGCCCTTTTTTCAGCACGGCGCATCGTCCGCCTTTCCGGAGCAGGGCTGACCGGCTGCCTGCGGCAAAAGCAGGTTCTGCCTGCGCAGCAGATACTGCATGGAACGGCACAGTTTTGAAAAATCCGCCTCCGCTGCAGGCGGACGGGCAATGAAGACATACAGCCCCTTTTTCATTCTGGGCAGAAGCGGCGCACAGGCCGCGCGCAATCGCCTCTTCACGCGGTTGCGCTTCACCGCGCAGCCCAGCTTTTTCCCCACAGAAAAACCCACTTTCAGCGATCCGGACCGCACGTAAAGCAGCACCATCTCATGGGCTCCCCCGGATACGCCGCGGCGATACACATATTTGAACTGTGCGTTTTTCTTGAGGCTATATGTTCTTTGCAAGATACCTACGCTCCCTGCGGTTTTCCGCACCCTCACGGAATCCTCGATCTCGTGGGATCCCTTTCTGGGTGAAAGCGCTTGCGCACCCTTCATGCGGCGAAAAAAGCGACGGCCCCCAAAGGGATCATGAAAGAAAAAGGCCCGTCCCCGGTCTTTGCCGGGCCGGACCGAACGCGGCATCCGGCCATGTGCCGGATGCTCAGGCGGGTGCCGCCGATGGCGGCCTCAAATGGGCTTACAATCAAACAGGATTGGACACAGTCAGCCTTGCACGGCCGCGGGCGCGGCGGCGGGCCAGCACTTTGCGGCCATTCTTGGTGGCCATGCGGGCACGGAAGCCATGCACCTTTACGCGCTGGCGCTTCTTGGGCTGGTACGTTCTCACGGAAGAAGCCATTTCCTTTACACTCTCCTTTTGCGATAAAAAGATTGCTTGACAAAGATTGATCATGCCGGCTGCGGCACGTTGTCCCATGCGAAAGCGATTATAGTATACTTCACAGCCTGCCGGGAAGTCAAGGGGTATTTCCGCCAATGAATGAAAAAAGCCCGCCATTTCGCGGGATTTCTCCCCGGGAATCCCTCTCTCTTCTCCATAAGCCTCCATATGCCGAAAAAGTGCGGCGGCTCCCGGTGCGGCTATTGACTTCATCATGCCCGACAGCGTATAATACTGCCAAATGGATTGCCGTCCGCGGCGCGGAGGCGCCGTGCATGGCATACACAAAATATGGGCATCATATCCTGAAACGGGAGAGGAGATCAGATATGCATCGAATCGGTGTTTTAACCTCGGGGGGCGATTCGCCGGGGATGAACGCTGCGATCATGGCGGTGGCCAAAGCCGCCCGCCACTACGGAATGTCCCTCATCGGCATCAAGCGCGGCTATAACGGCACGCTCTGTAAAAGCAACCATATCGAGGATGATATGGTGGAGCTTGACCTGGACACCATTCTTGACATCGCCGATCAGCCGGGCACGTATCTGCGCACCGCCCGGTGCCTTGAATTCCTTCGCCCCGAAATGCGCGCTCACGCCGTGAGCAACATCCGGGAAATGGGGATTGAGGGCATTGTCGTCATCGGAGGCGACGGTTCCTATCACGGCGCGCTGGAGCTGTGCCAGCTCGGCGTGCCCTGCGTGGGCATTCCCGGCACGATCGACAACGATCTTCCTTATACGGAAATGACCCTTGGCTATGATACGGCGCTCAATTCCTGCGTGGAAGATGTGCGCGCCATCCGCGCGACAAGCCGTTCGCACGACCGGCCGGGCGTGGTGGAAGTCATGGGCCGCCACTGCGGCGACATTGCGCTCAAGGTCTGCGCGGGAACCGGCGCGGAAATCTGCCTGGTGCCGGAGGTGCCCTGGTCCATTCAGGAAGTGGTCAACCGGCTTTGCCGCCAGATCGACATGGGCAACCTGCGCGCGACGGTCGTCATCGCCGAAGGAGCGTGGGATTCCATGCAGCCCTATGACTGGCAGCATTACCTGATGGAGTGCAACGAGCGCGTTCATGACGACAGCACCATTTCCACCAGCTATCTGGCCAAAGTGCTCAAGCACAAGTGCAAGGCGGAGGCGCGCCCCACGGTGCTGGGGTACACCCAGCGCGGCCGCCAGCCCTCTGCCTACGACAGCTGGTTTGCCTTTGAGGCCGGCAACCTGGCTGTCAACCTGCTGCGCAACGGCATTGGCAATCAGGTAATCGGCATCAAGGATGGCCGGGTGTATTACATGCCCATCGATATGGCGCTGCAGCAAAAGCGTGAATTCAACCTTTCGCTGTATAACATGATCAACACGCTGTAATCCGTCCACATGAATCATCCTCCATCCAATCGGTCAGGGATATCCGCGGCATGCTTCGGATATCCCCTTTTTACCGCCGCCGCACGATACCGTCTCCTTAAGGAAGGCCGGCGCGGCAACCCCTGCTTGAAAAACCGGAGGGAGCATGCTGCATAAAAACGATCAATTTGAAATGACCTGCGACGCCTTCGGGCAGGATGCGCAGGGCGTCTGCCGCCATGAGGGCATGGCTGTGTTTGTCCCCGGCCTGCTGCCCGGTGAACGAGCGCTTGTACGCATTGTGAAGCCGGAAAAGCGTTATGCGTTCGGGCGTGTGGAAAAGCTGCTTTCCGCAAGCCCGGATCGCGCTCAGCCCTTCTGCCCATCCTATCGCCGCTGCGGGGGCTGCTCCTGCCAGCATATGACCTATGCGTCTTCCCTTGCCTTTAAGCGGGAGCAGGCGCAGGCGCTGCTGGAACGTGTGGGCGGGCTTTCTGTGGAGGTGCCTCCCGTGCTGGGCATGGAGCATCCCTTTGCCTATCGCAATAAAGGGGTTTATCCGGTGGCCTGCGTGCAGGGTAAGCCCGTTTGCGGCTTTTTTGCCCCGCGCAGCCATGATCTGATTCCTCTTCCGGATTCGGGCTGCCGCATCCAGAATGCAAATTCGCATGCCGCCGTGCGTTCCGTCCTGGAGTGGATGTACGCCTATGACGTGCCCGCCTATGACGAGCCGACCGGCCGCGGCCTGGTGCGCCACGTGATGACACGCTCCACCACGGGCGGCGCCCTGATGGTGACGCTTGTGGTGACCCGGGCGGAGATTCCCGCCGGGGATGCGCTCGTCGCAGGGCTGCGCGCCGCCGTGCCGGGGCTTGAAAGCGTATGCCTCTCCATCAATCCCCTGCGAACCAATGTCATTTTGGGTCCGCAGATCCGGGTGCTCTTCGGCCGCGCGGAGCTTGAAGAAACCCTCTGCGGCCTGCGCTTTTCCGTTTCCCCTCTCTCTTTTTTCCAGGTCAATCCCACGCAGACAGAGCGGCTTTACCGCCTTGCCCTTGAATTCGCGCAGCTGACGGGAAACGAGACCGTTGTGGATGCCTATTGCGGCGCGGGCACCATCTCTCTGCTTCTGGCACGCCATGCCGCGCGTGTGGTGGGCATTGAAATCGTGCCGCAGGCCATCGAAAATGCACGCGCCAACGCCCTGCGAAACGGGATTGAAAATGCCGTTTTTTTCACCGGCGCCACCGAAAAAATCCTTCCGCCGCTCGTCAGGCAGGGACTGCGGCCGGATGTCGTGGTCATCGATCCTCCCCGCAAGGGCTGCGATCCGGCTGTGCTGGATGCGATCCTTCGCGCACAGCCCACACGCGTGGTCTATGTCTCCTGCGCCCTGCCAACGCTCGCCAGGGACGCAAAGATTCTCTGTGCAGGCGGATATCGTGTGTCCCGCGTGCAATGTGTGGACATGTTCTGCTGGACAGG
>DVMG01000011.1 GCA_018715105.1 Candidatus Ventricola intestinavium | reverse complement strand
AGGAGATCGACCTGAAAAACCCCAAGACCAACGTCAACAACGCCGGCTTCACCAAGCAGGAGCGCGAGGCGATGACCCGGCTGCTTGAAAGCGGTTTTGTGGATACATTCCGTTATCTTCATCCCGATGCCACGGGATGCTACAGCTGGTGGAGCTACATGTTCAACGCCCGCAAAAACAACGCCGGGTGGCGTATTGACTACTTCCTGGTATCTGAACGCATTCGGGACAGGATTCTCGATGCGCGCATCGACTCCGACATTCTGGGCAGCGATCACTGCCCCGTTGTGCTGGAGATCGACCTGTAAACCCCGCCTGCCTTCCACGCATGAACCTTCTTTGCACCCGTGTGAAGGCGGAGGCGCCCCTGGACAAATTCATCGCCAAGAAAGGTGTGACCTGCATGAAACTGATGTTCGCTTCCGATATTCATGGTTCTCTGAGCGCTGCCGAGGCCGTCGTCGCCCGTTATCGGGCCGAGGGAGCTTCCCGTCTTGTGCTTCTGGGGGATCTGCTCTACCACGGGCCGCGCAATGATCTGCCCGACCGGTATGATCCCAAGGGCGTGACCGCACTGCTCAACAGCGTGAAAGACGAGCTCCTCTGCGTGCGCGGCAACTGCGATGCAGAGGTGGATCAGATGGTTCTGGATTTTCCCATCATGGCCGACTATGCGCTTTTTGATCTGGACGGAACGACGGCCTTCATCACGCACGGCCATCTCTTCAGCCTTGAGCATCTGCCGCCGCACAAGCCGGGAGACCTGCTCATCCACGGACACACCCATGTGCTGACCGTACAGCATCAGGCGGGCCTGACCTACCTCAACCCCGGTTCCGCCGCCCTGCCCAAGGAGGGACATCCCAAGAGCTACATGGTCTACGAAGATTCTGTTTTCACCATCAAGACGCTTGACGGAGAACCGGTTCTGACCCATCGCATCGGATGAGGGAAGCGCTGCCCGGCACCTTTCTTCCCCTCTTTGATTCAGGCAGAGAGGAGAGGATCCCCCTGCGCAGGCATCGCCATGCATCCGGTCTGGTTGCCGGAAGCCGCCGAAAGAGCGCCTTCTGTTCCGTTCAAAAAACGAAAGTCCCTTGCAAAGAAAGGGACGAATGCCAAGCAAAAAGAGAGCCGCTTTCTCCTTGGAGGGAAAACGGCTCTCTTTGCTGACGATTTTATTCCTCAGCGGCGGCGGCGTGGGCGCCGGCAATCTTTCCGAAGACGACGGACTGAGAGTATCCGCCCGACTGCCATGTCACCTCGCCCGCTGCATATAATCCGGGCACGACATTGCCCTCCTCGGTGAGCACCTGCGCATGCTCATTGGCCACAACGCCGCCCTTTGTCATGTGGTTGGCGGCCTCCACACGGACGCCGTAATAGGGCCCTTCCGCATCCAGCGCGCGGCTGGGCACGCTGCCCGTAGAGGCATTCTCGGTTCCCTCCTGCGCATCGGCGTTATATTGCTCCACCGATGCGGTCAGGCCGGCAGCGTCGATGCCAAGCGCTTCCGCCAATTCTTCAAGCGTCTCTCCCTGCGCATAGTAGCCCAGGCCGACATGCTTGCGGATGCGGTAGAAGGAATCGTATCCGGTCTGATCGGTGATGTAGAATGCCGCGCCATCCGTCTGTTCCATGATCATCAGGCCGCGGTCCAGGCCGGATTGATTGGGCAGAAGCTCGCCCTCTCTGTTGACCAGCAGGTTCATGTCCGCGCCGCCCGTCAGGTCACGGCGGGGCACAATGATGTTGGCAAACACGCTCATTTTGCCCATGTTTTCCATCTTGAATCCGTACTTTTCAAACACTTTGACAAAGTCGCCGGTGGCGCCCATCTGGTTGGACGTATTGAGCACCTCGTAACCGGGCGCATATTCGGCAAGCAGCTCCTTGTTGCAGCAGAATCCGCCGGTGGCAACGATGACGGAATCCGCATAAATGGTATAGGTTTCCTGGTCGTTGTTTGTAACAAGCACGCCCTTGCACGTACCGTCTTCCATCACCAGATCGGTGCCTTTTGTGCCGGTGCGCACATCCACGCCCAGCTCTGCCACGGCATTTTCAAGCCCGGCCTGAATCACTTCGCCGGCATACTGATCCGCCTCGGCCATATGATTGGTTCCGCCGTAGTTGTAATTCAGCTCCACGCCCATAGCCCGCAGCCAGGCATCCAGCGTATTCTCTTCCTCGGCCCAGACGGCAATACGCTCGGCGCTCTCCCCGGATTGCGATTTCGCTTCTATGAAGTGCGCCACCTGATCGACCGTCCACTCCTCGTTGCCCGCTTCTTTTTGGGCCTGTGTGTTGATGATATCAAAGAAGTTCATGTCAAACTTGCCGTTGCCGCTCAGGATATCGAGTTTTTCCACGAGGATGACATGCACATCCGGGTTGGTCTGCTTGGCGCTGACGGCCGCCGCCAGACCGGCAGGGCCGCCGCCCACGATGACGATGTCGCAGTTCTCATCCTCCCGTTCGGTCGCAGGCTTTTCCTCGCCGGCCGTTGCCATGGTGATCTCCTCAACATCCATGCCGGCCTGCTTCATCGCATCCGCAACGGCAGCCTTTACTGCATAGGAAGAGAATGTCGCGGCGCTCACGCTGTCCACAACCGGTGAATTCGCCTCAAGAATGCGTTCACGAATGACCGGGAACGCGCGATCGATGACGACATTGGTTTCGTGGCTCTCCCCCAGCGCGATATCCGTGATCACGCCGTCCTCCATGGTCACCTCAACGGTCAACTCACCGCCATATCCAGTTCCGCTGGCCGTGTAGACGGTGGGTTCGGCCGCCGCTGCAGTGCTGAGCAGCAGCGCGGCAATGAGCACCAGACCGGCTTTTCTAAGCAAATCCTTCATCCGCTTTCCTCCTTTTGATGCGTTTTCTGTCTTTTGCGGCCGGCTGTCCGAAATCTTCAATACGGGAAGACGGGAAGCAGCCCGATGTTCCCGGACACCGGGCATGTTCACTCTCCGGGATTTCCGGACTCCGACCAATCCGAGAGAATTATAGCAAAAAGAGAATTTTTTGTCAATATCAGAATATTTTTATTTAATTTCTGCATATTTAAAGGGATTTAAAGAAGTATTTGTTAAAAATAAAACTTAAAGCAAAGCCGCCGGTTTGAACCGGCGGCTTCAATCGTGCTTTTCATTTTAAATCTCAGCGTTCCCTCTTTTGCCCCTCGTAAATGAGGCCCACAGCGTCCGGCCCTGTGTTGGAGAGCACAGCGCAGCCCAGCACGAACACGGATACCGGGCCGTATCCCACCTTTTCCGTGCAGGCACGGGTATATTCTTCGGCATACTTTCTGTCCGATACCGCAATATAATACGGGGAGCCGGCTACCATGCGGCTCTTCATCATATCCACCATCGCGGTCAGCACAGCCCTGTCCCCGCGTATCTTTTTGACCACCTGACTGACTCCGTCATTGAGCGTAAAGATGGGGTGGATGCCCAGCAGATCACCGGCAATGGCGGCCGCGGCGCTCACCCTGCCGGATTTGCGGATAACCTTCAGCGTATACGCTGTCAGCACAATCTCAATGCGGGCATAGATGTCTTCCAGATACGCGACAACCTTCTCCATGGGCTCGCCTGCCTCCAGCCGCTTTGCCGCCTCTACGACGGGCGCGCCCTGCGCCATGGAATAGGCATGGCTGTCGACGATGAAAATACGCATGGCGCTGTTCGGGTGCTCCTCATGAAACTGCTCCGCAGCCGCATGAGCCGCCGCATTCGTGCCCGAACCGCCGGCATTGATGGAGACATACAGTACTTCCTCCACGCCCTGCCTGTCATATTCCTCAAAGCGTTCAAAAAATTCAAACTGTGTGATCTGCGAAGTTGTCGGCAGCCCCTTCGCATTGCGCAGCATCTCGCAGAATTGTTCCGGTGTGAAATCGACACGCTCGGTATATCCTTCCCCGTCCAGCGCGATTTTAAAGCACAGGATATCAATGTGGTGGTTCTGTGCGAGCTCATCAGGCAGATCGCACGTGGAGTCCGTCATCACAGCGAACCGGCTCATCCCGTCATCATCCTTTCGTTGATGTACATGTGCATCAAGAACAAACTTCGCACATGATAACATCATAC
>DVMG01000047.1 GCA_018715105.1 Candidatus Ventricola intestinavium | reverse complement strand
CGGAACACCTCCGGGATCATCACCCCCTACGACCTGTACAGCACAGCGCAATCCACTGCCGCGCCGCGAGAGCAGGATCCGGTCCGGCCGCCCCGGCTTGAACCGGATCCTCCCGCGGCCCAGCCGGCTCCTCCCGCGCCTGCGAGCGCCCCTGCGGCCCCTGATCTTCCCGTGCGCCGGACCCACTATATCCGCGATATCGAAACGCGTCATAACGCGGCCATGCGGCGCACGCAGCTGCGCATGGGCGGATTTTCTCAACCCTCCCAGCGTCCGGAAACATAGCGCGCCCCTGGCATGCAGGGCGGCGGTGGCCAGCGCCGTTGCGGAAGGCCGTGCATTTCCTGCAGATCAGCGGGGATGATGCTCCCACCGGCATCCTCTCCGCTCTTTCCTGCGCCGGCCGTTTTTTCCATCCGGCCTTCCGGCGCCCTCTCCTTTTCGGTTTCCGCTTTCCCGGCCACGGCGCCGTCTGTTCCCCTATCGGTTCCGCCGGTCTCTTCCGGTTGATTTCTCTGCTCTCTCTCCAATCGGTTTCTCTCCGATTGATTTGATTTTGAGGAGTCGGATGGATCCGCCGTTCCGTCCGCGCGGCTCTCCCTGCGTTCACGCTCTTCCTTTTCAAACGACCGCATCCTCTCGCGCGTGCGGTTTTTTTCATAAGCCGCCCGGGCCCGTTCGTCGGTATACAGCAGCAGCGCTCCCTCGGCCTCCAGATAGGCGCCGGAAAGGCATCCGCCCCTGTCTGCCCGCTCGTTTTCCCCTTCTTCCATTTCCCCGGCAAACTCTGCCTGCGTGCCGTCCGCATAAAGCGCCACAAGGCACACGCGGCGCCCGGCAAATCCCTGCGCTTTGAATCGCAGGACACCGGGCGCCTGCATCACAAATCCCGCCGGCCGGCCGGACAGCCCTCTGAGCACAAAGTTTTTTCCCATGCTCTGCCACCTCCATGGAAAACTATGCCGGATTCATGCTTGCCTTGCATTCAATTTGGCGGTATAATGGAAGAATGGATTGGAATTTATACGGACGGAGGCTGTGCTGTGCGGTATCAGAGGGCGCTTTGCTTGATCGTTTTTGTGATGGGGATGATTCTTTTTTTCCTGCCGGCGGGCTGCGGCAGCGCAGCGGCCGACACGGGCTTTGATGCCTGCATGGAAGATTTCATGGCCTCGGCCGATGAAACCGGAAAGCCGGCCATCCTGTATATCGGTACGAGTAAAATCTCCATGAACATGCGCAGCGAGCCGGACACGGAGAGCGCTTCCCTCGGCCTGCTGAACGAGAAGGACAGCGTGCAGATTTTCGGTTTTGACCAGGATTGGCTGTTCTGCTGGAGCGATGAGGTGGGTATCTACTTCGTCCGCCGCCACAACGTGGATGCCATTGAGCCGGTCAGCGAAGAGGTGGCGCCCTACGGCGTAATCCCAAACCGTTTTGTCGCCGTGACAGCCGCGGATACCGTGCTGCGCGCCTCGCCGGACGCGGAGGCGGAGGCTCTTGACAGTTATCCCGCTGATACGCGCATCAGCCTGTGGCACATCACGGACGGATGGGCCACGGTTCCCTACAAACGTGTCGTCGGCTATCTGTATGTCGGGGATCTCAAGGAACTGGAACCGGTGGCCCCCAGCGTCCAGGAAGCGCGGGAGGGGGACATTCTGGCCGCGTTTACAACGTTTTATTCCGTCAAAAATACCGAGCTGAACATCGGCCGTATGGAGAATATCCGGGTCGGCTGCGGCTATATCGACAACACCTATCAGCCCGGTGAAGAATTCGATTTCAACGCGATTGCAGGGCCCTATCGCCGCAGCCGCGGCTATATGCCTTCTCCCGTGCTGATCGACGGTTCTTCCGTGGAGGGATACGGAGGCGGCACCTGCCAGGTTTCCACAACGCTGTATAACGTGCTGCTCCAGCTTCCGGAGGGAATCACCGTGCTCTACCGCCGCCCGCACGGCCCCAGCGGCGCCACCTATGCGCCGCATGGCGTGGATGCGGCCGTTGGCCGAAACGCTTCCGAGGGTTCCCTGGCACTCAACCTCATTTTCAGAAATGATTTTGACTTTCCCATCACCATCGAATCCACGGTGCAAAACGGTTCCCTTTGCATCTGCATCCGCAAGGGAGGTGTTTGATTTGGGATCGTCCGCTCTGCCTTGCAGCGGGCTTAAAGCGCACAGCCGGCTGCATTTTCCGGGTTTGCTGTGCTCCTGAATTCTCTTGACCCAATTTTTCCCCAAACCGTGCATCCTGTAGGAGGAATCCCGGCCCCCGACTCCACATGAATGAAATGAAAGGATGACGTTGCCATGAAAAACCTGATCAAAGTCCTCTCCCTTTCTGCGCTGATGCTTGTGCTTCTCGCCGTGCCCGCGTGGGCCGAAGAAACGGATGCCTTTACATCCGCTTCCGTCTCCAATTTTTATGCGGATACCGCTTTGGCCGGCGATGAACTGATGGAAGCCATCAACACCTTCTCCGGCTTCTATCTGGTTTGCACCACCAATCCGGATGGCTCCCCCAATGCGGCGTTCTTCATCTTCTCCTGCCTCAAAAATGAGGACAAGTATTATCTCCAGATGGGGCTTGCTGAAAACCAGTCCAAACTCAATCTGGCCGAAAACGGAGAAGGCGTTGCCGTCTACGCCGCCACTCCCGGCAGCGGGGAGGACGCAAAGCCCTATGCCGTCGCCGGCGCGCGCATGCGCTTTGTGCAGGTGACGGATGAGGACCTGCTCGCCGCGCTCAATACATCCAACAGCGACAGCGCGCTGTTCTTCGAAATCACGGAAGTGCTTCCTCTGGGCTAATGCCCGCGGCCGCAAAGGTCGGTGTTTCCTCCTTTCAACAGTTTGATGCACGCAAACGGGCCCTTCTTCCCGCCTTGGGAAGAGGGGCCCGTTCTTTGATCATCCGGCGGTCTTGCGCATCCGTCTCCTGCATCATGGGCAGATGAAATGCGCCGTCCCCTTTCGAGAGGCGGCGCATGCCTTGGCTTTATAAAGCCCGCAGATCTTTTCAGATCTTTTTTCAGCGAAGATGCAACGCGATTGAATCGGGCGATCTCAAAACCGTCTTTTCACTCGCCCAGGGTGATTTCATCCACCCACTGCTGATAGAGGCCTTCCGCGTTGATCTGATCGATCATTTCCTGAATTTTCGCGGTGAACGCCTCATCGCCCTTCACGCTGGCGATGTAGTTTCCGCCCTCAAAATCAAACGCAAACTCGGCCACTTCCAGATCATCGTTCTCCGCCAGCACGCTGTCATACACCGTCTTGGGCACGGCCAGCGCATCCACACGGCCGGTCTTGACCATGTTCACGCCATCCGGAATCTTGGTGACCAGCTCAAGCGTGGCGCCGGGGAGCTGCTCCTCCACCATGATCTGCTGGTTGGTGCCGTTCTGCGCGGCGACCACTTTGCCATCAAAGGACTCCGCGGAAGTATAACCCGCGCCTTCGCCTTTTTTAACGAGCAGGCCCTGATCGCCTTCGTTCCAATAAACGCCGGTCAGCTCCATGCGGGTGAGGCGCTCCGGATCATAGGTGAGGCCGGCCACCATCATGTCCACATCCCCCTGCCCCACAGCGGCAAGGCAGGCGTCAAAATTCATCGGCTGGATCTCCAGCTCAACGCCGAGCTGCTCCGCCATCCATTCGCACATGAGGATATCCGTGCCCACAATGTTGCCGTCGTCATCAATATACTCATACGGAGGCCAGTCCGGGCTGGTGGCGACCACCAGCTTGCCAGCGGCCTGAATGTCTTCCAGGCGATCGGCCAGGGCCAGCGAACAGGTCAGAATCATCATCAGAGCCAGCGCAAGCGCAAGAACTTTCTTCATGAGATTATCCTCCTTCATCTTTCCCTTTGTGAAGCCGCAGCTCCGCAAAAGCGATGGTGCTATTGTACGCCTCATGCATGCATATGTCAAGTGCATAATGTGCATAAAAATACTCTTTTTTCATTTCTTCCAAGTCGGACTCCTGTTTTTTTACAAAAAGATTTTCATATCCCGTTGTTTCTTTTGCCTGACTGTG
>DVMG01000046.1 GCA_018715105.1 Candidatus Ventricola intestinavium | reverse complement strand
CGCGCGCGATCCGGCCGGACACGGCGCTCGTCAGCGTCATGCTGGCCAACAATGAAATCGGAACCATTCAGCCCATTCGGGAGATTGCAGAAGCCGCGCATGCGCGCGGTGTCCTCCTGCATACGGATGCTGTCCAGGCCGTGGGACATATTCCGGTGGATATGAAGGCTCTTCAAACGGACATGCTGTCGATGTCCGCGCACAAATTCGGAGGTCCTAAAGGAATCGGCGCTTTAGCCGTGCGAAGCGGCGTTCGGCTGTCTCCTCTGCTCTTTGGCGGAGAGCAGGAGCGAGGGCTTCGGCCCGGCACGGAGAATACCCCCGCCATTGTGGGCATGGGCCATGCCCTCGAACGGGTGGTTTCCGAGTTGCCGCAGTCCATGGCGTATGTAGCGCGCCTGCGCGATGCGCTGATGGATGGAATTCTGCAGCGAATCCCCGGCGCGCGCGTCAACGGAAGCATAAGCCGCCGCCTGCCGGGAAACCTGCATGTATCCTTTCCCGGCGCGGATACCCGGCTGCTGCTCATGCGCCTTGATATGGAAGGAATTGCGGCCTCGGCGGGAAGCGCGTGCGCTTCTGGCGCGGTGGAGCGATCCCATGTTCTGCGTGCCTTGGGAAGGCCGATGGAAGGATGGGCCGATCTTCGGCTGACGCTCGGCATGGACAACTCGCCGCAGGAGATCACACGGACTGTGGATGCGCTGGTGCGCATTCTGAATCCATAAAGAATAAGAAACAGGGGAGTTATCCATTTATCGATGATTTATGGAAATAAGGTGGGTGTGCGCGATTCGCTGCTTGCGCAGATGGAAACGCTGTACGATCTCGATCTGACGGTAGATGTTTTTGCGCCTGCCGAGCTGCTGGATGTGCTGGCAGCATTCACGTGCGCCATAAACAGGGAGATCAGCGTGTATATCTCCCGCAGCGGTGCGATTCTGGATATCACGATTGGGAACATGGGCAGTGTGGAGCTCAGAGACATGCATCTCAGGCGCAATACGCGCCGGCTGAGCATGATCCGGTGCATCCATACGCATCCGGGCGGCAATCCGCAGCTGTCGGATGTGGACATCAGCTCTCTGCGCTCCATGCGTTTTGACGCGATGGCCGCAGTCGGAGCGCTTGAAGGCCGGGCCACCGGCATACAGGCCGCTTTTCTGGGGGAATATGCGGGCGGCGTCAACCAGGTGCATGTCACTCCGGTCACGCCCGTCAAAAAGATCCCGCAGCGTGCCTGGATGGAGGCCATTGAGCGCGCGGACATGGATGTCCTGCGGGGTGTGCCGGATGGCCTGCAGGAAGAGGAAGCAGAACGCGCCTACCTCGTGGGGCTTGACAGTGAACAGTCCCTTGACGAACTGGAGCGGCTGGCACAGACGGCAGGGGCTGTGGTAGTGGGCCGCATGCTGCAAAGGAAGGGAAGGCCGGACACGGCCACCTATATAGGAAGCGGCAAGGCGGAAGAGCTCTCCCTCTGCTGCCAGGCACGGGACGCCGATCTTGTGATCCTGGATGATGAGCTTACGGGCGTGCAGGCGCGCAACCTTGAAGAGATCCTGCGCGGAGTGAAGGTGATTGACCGCACGGCGCTGATCCTTGATATCTTTGCGCAGCGCGCCCAGTCGCGGGAGGGACGGCTTCAGGTGGAGCTGGCGCAGATGGCCTATCAGCTTCCCCGGCTTCTGGGGCATGGCGTGGCCATGTCCCGCCTCGGGGGAGGGATTGGCACAAGGGGGCCCGGTGAAACGCGCCTTGAGATGGACAGGCGCCGCATTCGCAGGCGAATGGCGGATCTGCGCCGCGAAATTGAGGCGCTGGGGGAACAAAGAAGCCTGCGCCGATCCAGGCGGGAGAAAAACAAAGTGCCCGTTGTTGCGCTGGTTGGCTACACAAATGCGGGCAAATCGACGCTGCTCAATGCGCTCAGCGGCGCGCAAGTGCTTGCAGAGGATAAACTCTTTGCCACGCTTGACCCGGTTGTGCGCACAGTCAGGTTGCCCGGCGGAGGGGAATTCCTGCTGGTGGATACGGTTGGCTTTATCAGCAAACTGCCGCATGCGCTGGTGGATGCATTCCGCTCTACGCTTGAAGAGGCGCTGCTGGCAGATCTTCTTGTGATTGTTTCCGACGGCGCTTCCGGGGAGATGCTGCATCAGCATGACGTGGTGCTCGACGTGCTTAAGGATTTGGGCGCCGGAGACAGAGAACGGATTGACGTCATCAACAAGGCGGATCTGCTCGAAACGTTGCCCGACCTGCCGGGCGCGCTGGCCATCAGCGCCCAAACAGGCGTGGGGCTGGAGGCGTTGCTTGAAAAAATCCGCCTGAAGCTGCGCGGTGCGGCATGCCCCATGCGGGTGCTGATCCCCTATACGCAGGGCGGGCTGCTCGCGGAACTGCACAGCGACGCCAGGGTGATCCGTGAAGAATACACGGACACGGGGATTGCCGTGGAAGCGGTGGCCGATGAGCCGCTTTTCAGGCGTTTCCTGCTCAGGCTGGGCGAAAAGGCGGTCAGCCGGATAGGCTGACATTGATATGCCAGAAGGGAGAGAGTGAATAACATGCTTCCAATCCGGGCAGTCGCCTGCGTGGCGCTGGGGCTTTCCATGATGTTTGAATCCTGGGGGTATATGATGCCGCATCAAGATCCGACGGATCTTTTGATCCTGGTCAACAAGCAAAACAGGGCGCCGGCTGTGCCGGTTGCGCTGGTTAAACCGGACGTGACGCCGACCAAACCAGAGCTTTCAGAAAACATCTACATGCGCCCGGAGGCGGCGGACGCGCTGGAAGATCTCTTTGAAGGCGCGGCAGAAGCGGGCCTTACCCTGTATGCGACCAGCGGTTTTCGCAGCTACAGCACACAGAAGGCGATCTTTGAACGCAAGCTGGAGACGATGAGTGAAAAAGCCGCCAATGCCAGCGTGGCGAAACCGGGCTATTCGGAACATCAGACGGGGTTGGCCATGGATATTGAGGGCGAAACCACCCGGGGGACCGGCCTGACGGAAGCGTTTGGAGAGTCGCCCGAGGGGATCTGGGTGGCGGAGAACTGCCATCTTTACGGCTTCATCATCCGCTATCCCCAAGATAAGACGGCGATCACCGGCTATATCTATGAGCCATGGCACATTCGCTACGTCGGCAAAGAGGCGGCTCAGGAGATCACCGACCTGGGCGTGACATTTGAAGAATACATCCTGATGATACGGGGCGACCGCATCAAAACCTTGCAGGAGGAGGGAAACAGCCATGTGGCAGAAGAAACGCGGGAATAAAAAAGCTCTGGTTTTAGCGCTGATATCGGTAACGGTGTTGGCAGGGAGCGTGCAGGGCAGGGCGGAAATGCTGGATCTGTCCGAGCTGGACGGCATCGAAGAGGCGCAGACGATGGAGGAACAGGAATGGACCTATCCCATCCCGTATGAGCTGCTCAAGACGAGCGATTATATCGTGCTTGCCAATAAGGAAAACCTGCTGGCGGAGGATTATATCCCCGAAGATCTGGTGGATGATCTTGACTGCCGCAAGATCAGCTATGATCCGATCCAGATGCGTGAAGCGGCGGCACAGGCGCTTAAAACCATGTTTGACGCGGCTGAAAAGGAAGACATCTACCTGTATGCCCATTCCGGCTATCGAAGCTATCGCACACA
>DVMG01000045.1 GCA_018715105.1 Candidatus Ventricola intestinavium | reverse complement strand
CAGGCCATGGCCCTTGCATGGCCTTCCCCAGTCAGAATTTTGAGGATTGCTGTCCGTTTCCGTTTCCCAATTGCATGTTCTCCGGCATTTCTTCCGGATCCGGCTGCATGCGGCGCAGGTATTCCTTTTTTTCGGTAAATCCTCTTCCGTTCACTTCGCTGACACGGCTGACGATGATGAGACTCTGAGGATCAATCTCCCGGATGATCTGCTCAAGCCTTGGCAGCTCCCGGTTGGAGATGATGCTCAAAACCATCTGCGTCGGTTTTTTCAAATAGCCGCTTTCGGCGCAGACCATGGTGACTCCGCGATCCAGCCGGGTGAGGATGGCCTCGCGTATCTGGGGATAACAGCGGCTGATGACCTTGACCTCTGTGCGGGTTTTACCCATAAGAAGCACCTTATCCAGCGTAACCGTGTAGAGGAACACCAGCACAATGCCGTAAAGGAGCCTCTCCACCGGGCTGTAAACCGCCTGAAGCATCAAAATCAGGATGTCAAACGCATAAAGCCCGGCCGACACCGGAATGTGAAAAAACCGGTTGAGCACGAGCGGCGGAATATCCATGCCGCCTGTGGAAGCGCCCGCGCGGATCACCATGCCCAGCGAAAGCCCGATCCCCAGCCCGGAAAACACGGTGCACAGCCACAGATCCTCTGTGAGCACCCGATCGCAAAAAAGCCCATCCAGGAGCTTGAGCGCCGCCGGATAGACAAATGTGCTCAGCACGGTGGTCAGCGCAAACCCCCTGCCCAGAAGGGCCCACCCCACCAGCAGCATGAGCACGTTGAAGGCCAGCACAAAGTCGGATACCGCCAGCCCCGTATACCGGTTGACCGCAAGAGCCATGCCTGTCGTGCCGCCGGTGACCAGATCCGCGGGCATTAAAAACAGCCTGACCGTCAGCGCATACAGGGCATTTCCCAGCACAACCAGGATTCCTCTGCCCGCCGCGTGCAAAACGCATCTTGTCCGGTTCATGGTTTTTCCTCTTCCCTTCGCACCGGGATCAGCGGCCTGATCCTTTTTCTGAATTTCGTGGCAATTCATTATATCACAATCTCCTGATTCAGGAAAGCACGAAAGAAGGCGCCTGCTCCGGGTTTTCCCGTGCAGGCGCCTTCAGGCTCTTGAACCGGTTTTGCCGCTCCTTCAAGCGGCCAGAAACTCCGTCTTTTCGGATGAACGCGACCGTCAATCCTCAAAATCACCCGTATAGAGCTGATAATACTTGCCGTGCTGTTCCAGCAGCTCCTCATGGGTGCCGCGCTCGATGATGCGGCCCTGTTCCAGCACCATGATGCAGTCGCTGTTCTTGACGGTGGAAAGCCTGTGGGCGATGACAAACGTGGTGCGCCCCTGCATCAGGGAATCCATGCCCGCCTGGACGAGCGCTTCCGTTCGGGTATCAATGGAGGATGTCGCCTCGTCCAGAATCAGGACGGGCGGATCCGCTACAGCCGCCCGGGCGATGGCCAGCAGCTGGCGCTGCCCCTGGGAGAGATTGGCGCCGTCGCCTGTGAGCATGGTGTTGTATCCATCCGGCAGGCGGGTGATGAATCCATCCGCGTTGGCGAGCTTGGCGGCCTCCATGCATTCCTCATCCGTGGCCTCCAGCCGGCCATAACGGATATTCTCCATCACCGTGCCGGTGAACAGATGGGTATCCTGGAGCACGATGCCCAGAGAACGGCGCAGATCGTCCTTCTTGATCTTGTTGATGTTGATGCCGTCGTAACGGATTTTTCCATCCTGAATGTCGTAAAACCGGTTGATCAGGTTGGTAATCGTGGTCTTTCCCGCGCCTGTGGAGCCGACAAACGCGATCTTCTGCCCCGGTGTGGCGTAGAGCTTGATATCGTGCAGCACGATCTTATCATCCGTATAGCCGAAATCCACGTTATCCATCACGATATCGCCCTTGAGCTCGACATACTCGGTCTCGCCCGTGGCCTTGTGCGGATGTTTCCATGCCCAAATATGCGTGCGCTCCGGGCACTCGGTGAGCGTGCCGTCCGCTTCGCGGCGCACATTGACCAGCGTCACATAGCCGTCATCCACCTCCGGCTCTTCATCCAGCAGGGCAAACACGCGCTCGGCGCCGGCCAGAGCCATGATAATGGAGTTTGACTGCTGGGAAACCTGGTTGATCGGCTGGTTAAAGCTCTTGTTGAGCGTCAGGAAAGAGACCAGCGTGCCGATCGTCAGCCCCAGGTATCCCTGTGTGGCCAGCAGACCGCCCACCACCGCGCACAGCACATAGCTCAGGTTGCCCATCGCCATGGTCACCGGCATGATGGTGTTGGAGATGCGGTTGGCGTTAAAGGAGCTCTGGCGCAGCGCTTCGTTGAGCGCGCTGAATTCTTCAATGCTCTTCTCCTCGTGGCAGAAGACCTTGACAACCTTCTGGCCGTCCATCATCTCTTCGATATAGCCGTTCACCTTGCCCAGGTCCATCTGCTGCTTGACAAAGAAGCGGCCGGCGCTTTTGATCCTGGTCACGGAGATGCGCAGCGTCAGGGCGACCATGGCCAGCGTGATGATCATCAGCGGCACATTGAGGATGATCATCGAGGTGACGATGCTCACAATGGTGATGACGCTTGAGATCAGCTGCGGCATGGACTGGGAGATCATCTGCCGCATGGTATCGATGTCGTTGGTATACACGCTCATCACATCGCCGTGCTTATGCGTGTCAAAATAGCGGATCGGCAGGCGCTCCATCTTGTCAAAGAGCTTGATGCGCAGGTTTTTGAGCGTGCCCTGGGAGACAAAGATCATCAAATAGTTATACAGCCAGGAGGAAAACGCGCCCAGCACATAGACCATGGCAATGCCCAGAATCGCCCCGGCCAGCGGGCCGAAATCCGGGTTTTCCTGCCCCATCATCGGGGTGATATAGTCGTCAATCAGCGTCTGCATGAACAGCGTGCCGCGCACGTTGGCCACCGCGCTGACCACCAGGCAGAGAACCACCGCCAGACAGTGGAACTTGTAGCGGCTGAGAATCTCGGCAAAAATCCGTTTGAGCGTCTTTCCGGGCCGCTGTGCGCCCGGCTTTCCGGCATTACGGTTGCGTCCCATCATGCGCGGTCGCCTCCTTTCATCACGGCATGGTCAAAGTCGCCGCTGCCGCTGCCGGTCTGGCTGTTATAGACCTCCTGATAGATCGGGTTGGTCTCAAGCAGACGCGCCGGCGTGTCAAACGCGCTGATTCGCCCATTGTCAAGCACGAGCACGCGGTCGGCATCCTCCACGGAGGAAATGCGCTGGGCGATGATAATCTTGGTCGTGCCGGGGATATGCGTGCGCATGGCCGCACGGATCCTGGCGTCGGTCGCGGTATCCACGGCGCTGGTGGAATCATCCAGGATCAGCACCTTCGGCTTTTTAAGCAGCGCGCGGGCAATGCACAGGCGCTGCTTCTGGCCGCCGGACACGTTGGTGCCTCCGCGCTCGATATAGGTGTTGTATCCCTGCGGGAAGCGTTCGATGAATTCATCCGCGCAGGCCAGGCGGCAGGCTTCACGGCACTGCTCGTCGGTGGCGTTTTCATCGCCCCAGCGCAGGTTGTCATAGATGGTTCCGGAGAAAAGCACGTTGTTTTGCAGCACAACGGCCACGGCATTGCGCAGCACTTCCACATCATAGCGGCGCACATCCACACCGCCCACGCGCACATCGCCCTCGCTCACATCATACAGGCGGGAGATCAGGGAAACCAGGCTTGATTTGGAAGAACCCGTTCCGCCAAGGATGCCGATCGTCTCTCCGGAATGGATATGCAGATCAATATCCGAAAGCACGGGCTTGCCGCTGCGCTTCTTATACGAGAAGGAGACGTGGTTGAAGTCGATGGAACCATCCTTGACCTCGGTCACGGCCTGTTCCGGAGAAACGATTTCCGGCTGCTCTTCGAGCACTTCCTCAATGCGCTGGGCCGCAGCCATCGACTGGGTGATCATGACAAAAACCATGGAGAGCATCATCAGGCTCATCAGGATATTCATCACATAGGAAAGCAGGCTCGTCAGCTCGCCCGTGGTCAGGCCGGTGTGGGAGACAATCATGTTCGCCCCAAACCAGCTGATGAGCAGGATGCAGCTGTACACGCACAGCATCATCACCGGCATGTTCAAAGAAATGATGCGTTCCGCGGAGACGGAATTATTGTAAAGATCCGTGACCGCATGCACGAATTTGCTGTTTTCATACTTTTCACGCACAAACGCCTTGACCACGCGGATCGCGCCCACGTTTTCCTTGACCACGCCGTTGACAGCGTCATACTTTTTAAACATCTGCCTGAAATAGCGCATGGCCATCGGCACAAGGATCACCAGCATGATCAGCAGGACGATCATCACCGCCAGGAACACAAGCGACAGCTTCGCATTGATGGAAAAGGCCATGATCAGCGCCACAATCAGCGTCACGGGCGCACGGGTGCACATCATCAGGATCATCTGAAAGGCCATCTGAATGTTGGTCACATCCGTTGTCAGGCGGGTGACCAGGCCCGCGGTGGAAAATTTATCGATGTTGGCGAAGGAATAGGCCTGAATCTGTTCAAACATCGCCATGCGCAGGTTGCTGGCAAAGCCCGTGCTCGCCCTGGAGCTGTGCACGCCGGCCTGAACGCCGCAGACCATCGCCAGCGCCGCCATCACCGCCATCAAAAGGCCCACGCGCGCCACATGGCCCATGTCGCCCACGGAAATTCCCTGATCGATGATGGACGCGGTCAGATACGGAATGAGAATTTCCAGAATGACGCAAAAAATCGTGAAGAGAGGCGAAAGCAGCGCGTCTTTTTTATATTGCCGGATTTCTCCGCTCAGGCGGTAAACCGTCTTTTTGCGTGAGCGATGGACTTTTTCTTCCTGATTCATTTCTTTATTCATAAAACTCCTCCTTTGGGTGGGAAATCATGTTTTGGCGGGATATCCTGCTCAAAAAGCTTTCTCTCCCGGCTTGCTTCCCCGTCCGAACGCGGCTGGCCCATGCTTTCTTCGCTTTCTTCTTCCGCGAATCTTTCCGAGGATGCGATGGCAATCGCCCGTTTCATCAGGCGGACAAAATCACGGGCATCCTTTTCCCCCAGAAGCTCCAGAAAGCGCGTCATGTGCTTTCGGAATCGGGCATCTTTCCTTTCATGGCAGGCGATGCCTTCCGCCGTCAGAGAGACCATCACGCGCCGCCTGTCCTTTGGATCCGCCCGGCGCACGATCAGCTGCTTTTTTTCCAGGCTGTTGAGCACCGCTGCGATGCGCGATGTGGTCATGCCCAGCTGCCGGCTGATCTCCCCGGCAGCCATCTGCATGTGCTGATTTCTGTTCAAACCGAGCAGCCGCATGACAGCCATCTCACCGCGCAGCGTGGCGCTGATCTGATCTTCCTGGAATCTGTTCGGATTTTCATACATCATCCGAATCAACTCCTCTGTCAGTGCAGCATAGTGCATGTTTCATATGCCTCCTTTTAGCTAACACTGTGAGACATTATACGGAGAACCCTTTGCGCTGTCAACACAAAATGCGCCAAATTTGCTCACAGTCAAAACGCCAAAGATCACAATTTGCTTGACAGAAGCGAAACGATATGATATGATGCGGACGGAATTCAAAGAAAGAGGTGATCCGGAGACATGCGCATGTGATTTCTGTTTCTGCGGGCAATCGCGCAGCGGCGGCACGGAGTGCGGCGGCTGCGGCTTTGGCTGCCTGCCTGAGCGGGATTCATGTGCCGTTTTCCGGTTAAAAGGTGTGATCCGGTCTTTTTTCCATGCCCGTGCGCAGAGCGGGGCATGGAAAGGCGATGCTGCGCGCAGAAATCGCGCCGCATCGCCAGCCGCCGCATGCACCGTAGAAGGAATGTGCGCAGTCCGCCAGGCATCAGCCAGAGGTGGGCTCTTTTTTCGTGTTCTCTTTTTTGCCAAGAAGATCCGTACTGAAAAAGGGATCCCGCCCCGGCCAAAGTAAATCTTATGTTATTTAAAATAAGAAGGGAACGCCATGCTACTTGTTGAAAACCTTACCCTGACCCATCTGAAAGATCTGACCCCCCTGATCGAAAACCTCACTTTTTCCCTGAAAGACGGCGAGCGCATGGCGCTCATCGGTGAAGAAGGAAATGGAAAATCCACGCTTCTTCGCGTTCTGGCGGGGGATGAAAGCGTCAAAACCTATGTGGACATTCGCGGAAAAATCACGCTGACCTCCCGCGCGGCCTATCTGCCCCAGGAGCTTGCATCCCATGACCGGGAGAAGAGCGCCTATGCCTTTTTCAGCGATTGTCCCGCTTTTTTCGACCAGTCCGCCCGCGATCTGGGCGAATTGGCCGCCCGCCTTCGCCTTCCTTCAGACGTCTTTTACAGCGAGCAGACCCTTGCCTCCTTCTCCGGCGGCGAGCGCGTGAAGCTGCAGATGGCGCGGCTGCTCATGCAAAGCCCGCAGCTGCTGCTGCTGGATGAGCCGAGCAACGATCTGGACCGTGAAACCGTGCAATGGCTTGAAAGCTTTTTAAACACCTGCGGCCTGTCCGTTCTCTTTGTCTCCCACGACGAGGCGCTGCTTGAACAGACCGCCACGGCTGTGCTGCTCATCGAGCGGCTGCGCCGCAGGCAGGTGCCCCGCGCAGGCGTATCCCGCATGGGATATCGCGAATTCACCGCCAGCCGCTCCTCCCTCTTCTCCAGGCAGGAGCAGGTAGCGCGTAAAGAACGGGAAGAATTCAAAGAAAAAATGCAGCGCTTTGAGCAGATTCGCCGCCGCGTGGAACACGATCAGGAGGCTATTTCCCGCCGGAATCCGGGCGGCGCCCGCCTGCTCAAAAAAAAGATGCACGCCGTGCTCTCCATGGGCAGGCGCTTTGAGCGGGAAGCGCTTGAGATGACGGCCATGCCCGAAAGCGAAGAAGCGATCTTCGCCAAGCTCACCTGCACCCCGCTCCCGCCTGCGAAGACGGTTTTAAGCCTTGACATCCCGCAGCTTTGCGTGGGAGAAAGGGTGCTGTGCCGCGATGTGCGCCTGAATGTGCGCGCGAATGAAAAGCTGTGCATCCTGGGAAAAAACGGCGTGGGCAAATCCACCCTCCTGCGGGCCATCCGGGATAGGCTGCACGCTCGTGAGGATCTGCGCGTCTTTTACATGCCGCAGGATCCCGGAGACCTTCTTGACATGGAAAAGACCCCCATCGACATGCTGACCTCCACGGGAGACGCGCAGGAGCGTGCGCATATCGGCGTGATGCTCGGCTCCATGAAGTTTACCGCCGAAGAGATGAACCATCCCTGCGCCGGACTTTCCGGCGGGCAGAAAGCGAAGCTGATGTTCCTGGCCATGGCGCTCTCCGGCGCAAATGTTCTGCTGCTGGATGAGCCCACGCGCAACCTTTCCCCCCTTTCCGGGCCCGTGATCAGGCGGCTCTTTGCCGATTATCCCGGATGCATCCTCGCCGTGTCGCATGACAGGCTCTTTGCCGGGGAGGTATGTACCCGTGCGGTCCTTCTTACGCCGGATGGTTTTCAGGAGGCCCGCGCCGCAGTTGAAGACGACAGAGACTGACACTTTTTTACAAAAAGTGGAGTGCACTTCATGTTTTTTCGCGTATTTTTAAGGAGTGATGGAGGAAAAGTGGAGCAAATGAGGAGGAA
>DVMG01000044.1 GCA_018715105.1 Candidatus Ventricola intestinavium | reverse complement strand
CCCGCGAGAACGAGCCCTTCATTTGGGATGCCATCCGCTTTGGCTCCCTGGTGGAGAATGTGACCATCAATGAAAAGGGCGAATTTGACTTTGACGACGGCTCCGTCACCGAGAATACCCGCGTGGGCTATCCGGTGGATTATATCCCCAACGCGGCGGTTCCTTCGATGGGCGGCATCCCCAAGACGGTCATCTTCCTGACGGCCGACGCGTTCGGCGTGCTCCCGCCGATCTCCAAGCTGACCAAGGAAGCGGCGATGTATCACTTTGTGACCGGATACACCGCGAAGCTGGCCGGAACCGAGCGCGGCATCGACGAGCCGACCGCTACCTTCTCCACCTGCTTTGGCGCGCCGTTCCTGCCGCGTCCTGCCAGCAAATATGCGGAGATGCTGGGCGAGCGCATCGAGAAGTATGGCACAAACGTCTATCTGGTCAACACCGGCTGGGCTGGCGGCCCGGCGGGCCAGGGCGGAAACCGCATGAAGCTCAAGTATACCCGCGCGATGGTTACCGCCGCGCTCAACGGCGAGCTGGAGAAGGCCGAGTTTGTCACGGATCCGATCTTCAACGTCTCTGTGCCGACCAGCTGCCCGGATGTGCCTTCCGAGGTGCTCATTCCGCGCGATATGTGGGATGACAAGGACGCTTATGACGCGCAGGCCAAGAAGCTGGCCGCCATGTTCGTCAAGAACTTTGCCAAGTATGAGGGCATGGATCCGGCCATCGTTGCCGCCGGCCCGAAGGCGGAGTAATTCTTTTCCCGGTTAAAGGGAAGTCTCCTTTCCGGAATCAGGCCGGAATTGCAAAAAACAGAGCCCCCGGAATGGGTGCGGGAAGCATCCGTTCCGGGGGTTTAATCATCCATCGGATCATCGGCCGGATGGGCACAATCAGGCCTCATCCTGCAGCGCGGCGAGAGCGCGGCGCGCCGTGTCGTAATCATATCCCCGCCGCAGGAGAGCGGCAATCACTTTCTGACGGTCACGCGGATCCGATGGATCCTTTCCGCTGAAAGCTTTGCGCGCAGCCTTCAAAGCGCCATCAAACTGTGCCTGCTCATCAAGGGAGGAAAGCGCCGCCTCGATGGTATCCCGATCCACCCCTTTATGATGCAGCTCCATCCGGATGCGCCTTGCGCCCATCCCCTTTGTCGAGCGGGATGCGGCCCAATGCCCGGCAAAGTCCGCGTCATCCAGATATCCGGCCTCCTCCATGCGTGCAAGCACGCGCTCAATGGCCTCTTCCGGATACGCGCTCAGGCGCAGCGCATCGCGCAGCTCCCTTTTTGTGCGGGAACGCAGGGCCAGAAGAGCCACCGCCTTTTCCAGCGCAAAGGGATAGGCGCGGGATGCTATGAAGGCATGAAAGGAATCCGCGTCAAAGGGCATGCCTCCGCGGTAGGGACGCTCTTTGAGCATGGCGCGGGGCATGACGAGCACTTCTCCGGTGGAAAGGGTCAGCGTGGCCCGGCCATGGCTCCGGCGGACGCTGATAAGGGTGATCGGCAGGTCGGACAAAGGCACGCATTCCTTTCTGGGCGCATCTGTACAGGCGAAAAGAAGCGCTGCCGGATTCATGCAGAAGGGGCAGCGCGTGGAGAACGTTTTTTAGGAGCGTTATGCATTCCGCTGCTTTTCGATCAGGCTGCGCTTGAGATCATACAGCTTTTCGGAAAGATCGACTTTGTAGCGATGCGGACTGTGCAGGCGCTTGTATTCATCCCAGAAGGTATCCATCTCACGGCGGGCATAAGCGGCGATGTCGGAGAGCGCGGGCAGGTCATAAACCAGTTTTCCCTGCTCAAACACGGGCACAAGCAGCGCCCTCACTTCATAATCGCACAGCGTCATGCGCTTCCATGTGTTTTCGGGATCAAATATGGTCAGCGGCTCTCCGGAGGAAAAATCTTCCTCTTCCAGCGCGATCAAATCGGCCAGGGCCTTTCCATTGCGCCGGTCATAGAAACGGTAAAGCCGTTTGACGCCGGGATTGGTTACTTTCGCCGGGTTTTCGGAGATCTTGATGCGCGGAACGAATTGCCCGTTCACTTCTTCAGCGGCAAGCTTGTATACGCCCCCCAAGGCCGGGTTGCCCATGCTGGTGATCATTCTTGTGCCAACGCCCCACACGTCAATGGCGGCGCCCTGTGCCTTGAGATCCCAGATCACCTCTTCATCCAGATCCCCGGAGGCAAAGATTTTTGCTTTCGGGAAGCCGGCGTCATCCAGCATCTTGCGGGCCTGCCGGCTGAGGAAGGCCAGATCGCCGCTGTCGAGGCGAATTCCCGTCGGCTCAAATCCCTTCGCGCGCAGCTCCTTAAAGACCGTGATGGCATGGGGCACGCCGCTTGAAAGCGTGTCGTATGTATCCACCAGCAGCAGGCAGTTGGCAGGGAAGACCTCCGCATAGGCGCGGAACGCGGTCAGCTCATCGGGGAAGGACATCACCCAGCTGTGGGCATGCGTTCCCCCCACAGGCACGCCGAACATCTGGCCGGTCAGCACATTGCTGGTCGCCTGGCACCCGCCGATGATGGACGCACGCGCGCCATAGATCCCCGCATCCGGCCCCTGTGCGCGGCGCAGGCCGAATTCAAGCACGTTGTCCCCACGCGCGGCCTGCACCACGCGGGAAGCCTTTGTGGCGATCAGCGTCTGATGGTTGATGATGTTCAGCAAAGTGGTTTCAAGAAGCTGCGCCTCGACAATCGGCGCAATCACGCGCAGAATCGGTTCGCCCGGGAAGATGACGGTGCCTTCCGGCACCGCGAGGATCTCGCCGGAAAAATGAAAACCGCTGAGATAGGAAAGAAACGCTTCGTCAAAGATCTTCAGGCTGCGCAGATATGCGATATCCTCCTGTGTGAAGCGAAGGTTCTTCACATATTCAACCGCCTGCTCCAGCCCGGCGGCTACCGCGTATGCGGTGATATCGCCCTGCTTACGGTAAAACAGATCAAAACACGCCCTGTTTTTCTCCATGCCAAAGCGCAGGTAGCCATTCATCATGGTCAGCTCATACAGATCGGTCATCATGGTCAGATTCCGCATGCTTATCACTCACTTTCATTGGTTTGAGGGCAGAGAGGGTAACACAGCAGCCAGCCGCACAGCATCAGCTGAATCATCGCGGCACACTGGCGCAGAGAGACATAATAGGTGTTGTCCGCGTTGGCGCGCCCCACTCCCGCGACCAGAAGGCCTGCGATCAGCGCGCCGTCAAGCAGCAGAGGAAGTGCGACGCGCATGTCAAAGCTTCCTCGGTCCGCCGTCCAAAGGGCGATGATGATCAGCTGGGAAAGGAGCAAAGCGCCGAGGCTGAGCTGGGAGAATGTAAACAGGGAGCTGTAGGCCCCGCGCTCAAATTCCCCTAAAAAGGTGCAGACGATGCACAGCACGGCGCTGATAACCGGCGCAATCGTCACCGCGCTGATCCGGTCACGGATGCGCACGAAGAAGTAGATCACCACGGCCAGCGCAGCGATGGCGGAAAGAACCTGAGAAATGCGCACAAATTCGCTGATAAACGTCAGGCTGTCATTGCGGAGCCCTTCGATCACCGTCCGCCCGGAACAATATAAGAGCAGATACCAGCACAGCACATCTCCCCGGCGGCGGCAATGCCTGCGGATGATGAGCAGCAGCACAAAGACCACCAGATCCCAACAAAACTCATAAAAGAATGTGGCCATATGCCAGTACCACACGTTGCCCACCGGGATTTCCACCGCAAAGGGAAAGAACTGGAGCTCCTCTTCATAAACGCGCAGCCCGTAGGCTTCCATGTTGATGTAGTTGCCCCAACGGCCGATTCCCTGCCCCAGAGCAAGGGCCGGCGCCACGATATCCAGCAGCGTAAGGGTGGAGATTCCATGCTTTTTGCTGACAAGGCGCGCGGCAATCAGGCCGCCGAGAATGCCGCCGTAAATCGCCAGGCCCCCTGAACGCACGTCAAAGATGGACCAGAGGTCCTCGCTGTACATATTGAAACGGAACAGAACGTAATACAGCCTTGCACCGATGAGGCCCAGGGGAATGGCATAAAGCAGGAAGTCAATCATCGTATCCTGCGGCAGGGAGAGACGGCGCGCCTCGCGGCTGCACAAAAAATAACCGATGAGGATGGCGGATACGATTAAGATGGCATACCAACTGATGCCGAAAAAAGCAACGCGGTCGATCATGGGCCTGCTGAGCATAATTACCTCCTCATGCCGGCTTTACCGGAAATCTCCTTCTTATATCTTTGTTAGTATAGCGCCCTGCTATCCCTGTGTCAAGAAATTATGCCTGATTTTTCGATGCCTTTGCTTCCTGATTTGAATCGGGAGAAGAG
>DVMG01000043.1 GCA_018715105.1 Candidatus Ventricola intestinavium | reverse complement strand
AACTGTGCGTCGGTTTTCCCTTTGATACGCCTCTTAAAGTCGTCAAGAAAAGCCGCCCCCTCGGGAAATGCGGCGAGCGTCTCCCGGCTCATCCAGCAGCTGGCGGATGTGCCGCCGATGCAGCAGATAATCATGCCCACCGCGACATCAAGCCGACCCGCAAGTTCACATGCCGCATAAAACGCCACCGCCGATACGCCGGCGCATTTTCCTGCCTCCAGCACCTGCCAGCGCGTCCCCGGCTCCATGTGTTCTGCTTCTTTCACTGTCGCGGCCTGCGGCACTTCATAAAAGCGCACGCGGACATCGCTTTTGCAATTTGCCGCTTCAAAATGCCTTTCGTCCTGCAGGCGGAACTCCATATTCGACTGCCCGCCGCACAGCCATACTTCGCCGATCCTCACATCGCCGCGCGTAACCATCTCCGCGCCGCGCCGGACCGTCATCGTATAGGGGCCGCCGGCTTCCATCGGCGGCAACCAGGCTCGGAACCGCCCGTTTTCACAGGCGGCGCCGGCCCTCTTTCCCCCGATTTCCACCTCCACCGGGCCGTCTGCCTCGCCAAAAACCACAATGGGTTTGCCCCGCTGCAACACCATGTGCTCGCCGAAGACCGCCGGAAGACGCAGCATATTACCCCTTCTTTCCGCGCAGATACGCCAGGTTCCGGTCAATCAGCGCGCATCTTTGCTTCACGCAGTCCGCGCTGCGCAGCGGGTCTGCCGGCGTGTGGAAAACATAATCCACCAGCCTGTCCACCGTTGTCGTCGCCACATGCAACCGTGTGTCGCTGGATGCATAGTAGAGATATACCTGTCCATCGGGCGCGGCAATGGCTCCGTTTGTAAAAACCACGTTGCTCACGTCGCCCACGCGCTCCCTGCCCATCGGGGCGATCAGATAGCCGCCCGGCTCCGCAATCACGCGCGACGGATCGTCAAGCGCCGTCGCAAACGCATAGATCACATAGCGCAGGCCCGCCGCCGTATTGCGCACGCCATGCGCGATGTGAATCCATCCCCGGTCCGTCTTCACCGGCACGGCGCCGGAGCCGTTTTTGCTCTCGGTGATGGTATGATAGCGCCGGATGGAGGTCATGCGCTCCTCGTCAATGACAGCGTTCGTGATATCCTCACACAGCCCAAAGCCGATTCCGCCGCCGCTGCCCGTCTCAATAAAGTCATCCATAGGCCGGGTGTAGAAGGCGTATTTCCCGTTTACAAACTCCGGATGCAGCACGACATTTCGCTGCTGCGGAGAATGCAGCGTGCGAAGATTCGGCAGGCGTTCCCACGTCCTCAAATCCCTGGTGCGCACAATCCCCGCCGCCGCGACGGCGGCTGAAAGGTCGCGGCTTCCTGCATCCCAGCTCTCCGAGCAGAACACGCCGTAAATCCAGCCGTCCTCATGCTTCGTCAGGCGCATGTCATATACATTGGTTTCCTCCGGGCAGGTATCCGGAAGACAGACGGGATGATCCCAGAAGCGGAAGCCCTCCACGCCGCTCTCGCTCTGGGCGACGGCGAAAAAGCTCTTTCTGTCCGCACCCTCTACGCGCGCCACGAGTGTGAATTTGCCGTCCAGCAGGATTGCGCCGCTATTGAACACCGCATTGATCCCCAGCCGCTGCATCATGAACGGATTGGTCTTCGGATTTACATCGTAACACCAGAAGGGCGGCACATGCGCGCGGGTGAGCACGGGATTCACCCACCGGTCGTAAATTCCATTTTCATATCGGGGATCGATCTCGTTTTTCCGGGCGATCAGCGCCTCGTAGTGCGCCGAAATCTCATCATAGCTGCGCATATTGGCTCCTTTCAATGACCTCAAAGGCCATACGTCCATTGTGATAGGGGCACTTCCATGGCTCCACGATCGGTTTTTCAAAGGGTGTGCCGTCTTCCCGCACGCACCAGTACCATTCTGAACCGCTGCGCCTGTCCGCGATCACATCCCGGATATAGCGCCACTGGCTGCGCGCCGCATCCCCGAATTTCGGATCGCCTGTTTTTTGATAGGCGTTCAGAAAACCTACCAGCGCCTCCGCCTGCACCCACCATACACGCGTGGTATCCACCCGGCCGCGCTCACACTCATTGGCCACGCCATGCCCGGTAAAGGCCTTTTCGTAGACTTCCTCTACCATCGCCAGCAAGATCGGACGGATGCGCGCGGTCAGCGCCTCGTCGCCGAGCACCTCCAGGGTTCGGTCCGCCAGCCAGGAGGTCTCGATGTCGTGCCCATAGCTGTGCAGATCGATCAATGTGCGGTATGCCCGGTCAAAGAACACTTCCTGCCGCCGTTTCTGCGGATGATAGATCTTCTTTTCCAGCACATCCAGGATAAAATATAGCCGGTCGCGCACGCGCGTGCTTCCGCACACGCGGTAAAGCTCCGTATACGCCTCCAGCACATGCAAAAGGGTGTTCATCGTCTTTTCCGCCATCACGCCGTTTTCGCTGAGCTTTTCGTTGCCGGCCGGCTTCCAGTCTGAGGTAAATGCCTCCAGATACCCCTGTTCATCCGTGCATCGCGTTTCCATGAGCTCAAACAGCGCCTCTGCCTTCTCAAGCGCGCCGCGGCACCCGCTTGCCTGTGCATATGCCGAAAGCGCGTAAACGGCAAATGCCTGATTGTAGGTATGCTTTGTGCCGTCGCACACCGTGCCGTCCGCGTGAACCGACCAGAATACGCCGCCATTTTTCTCATCCGTCATCCGGCAGAGCATGTCATAGGCGTGGCGCGCATAGGGCAGCAGCGCTGGCTCTTTCAGCGTGATCACCGCCTGCGAAAAGAACCAGAGAATCCGGCTGTTAAGGATGCATCCCTTTGCCGCCTTCCAGTCCACGGTCAGGTCATAGCCCACATAGCCCGCGTATCCGCCGTTTTTCTCATCCAGCAGTCCCTTCCAGAATGGAAGAATCACCGTTTCCAGATGCCTGCGTATTTCCTCATCTATTCTTTTCATGCGTTTTCTTCCCCCATGATCCGCGCGTTCCATTCACGCTCCATCACATCAAGAGCCGCCCGTGCCCCCGCGCGCGTATCCGCATGCGCGCTCAGATACACCTTGACCTTCGGCTCCGTGCCGCTCGGCCGCACAATGGCCTTTTTTCCATCCTCTGTGGCGTAACTGAGCACATCGCTGCGGGGCAGCCCTTCCAGGCCGCCGGCATAATCCTTTGCCGCGATCACCCTGCTGCCCGCAAGCATGGCCGCCGGTTCCGCCCGGAGCCGTGCCATCACGGCCTGCATCTGTTCCATCGGCACCGCCCCGGCGATGTCAAAGCTCAGCAGGCGGTTTTCCATGCATCCGTATCGGGCATAGAGTGCATCCAATTCGTCCGCAAGCGTGCGTTTCGCGTCCGCAGCGGCCTGCGCCATTTCCGCCACAAGCATGCAGGCCATTACCCCATCCTTGTCGCGCACATGCGTGCCTGCCAAATAACCGCAGCTCTCCTCAAAGCCGAATACGAAGCGATCCTCTTCCCCGGCCGCCTCCAGCCGGCCGATGATCTCGCCGATGTATTTGAAACCCGTGAGGCACTCGGTAACCGTCACGCCGTAATCCCTGGCAATTGCAAACGCCAGATCGCTCGTGACAATCGTCTTGACGGCAACGGCATCTTTGGGCATGGCGCCCTTTTCCCTGCGTGTCCGAAGAAGATACTGCAAAAGCAGCAGGCCCACCTCATTGCCGGTGAGCACGGTATATTCGCCGTCTTCTCTGCGCACGGCTACCCCCACGCGGTCACAATCCGGATCGGTGGCCAGAAGCAGGTCGGCCCGTTCCCTCCTGGCAAGCTCAAGGCCCAGCGCCAGCGCCTCCCGCAGCTCCGGATTGGGCCTGGGACATGTTGGGAAACGGCCGTCCGGCACGCACTGCTGCGCCACCTCGATGCGCTCGACACCTTCCATGCGGTCAAGCACCGCGCGCACGGGTTCCAGCCCCGCGCCATGCAGCGGCGTATAGACAAGACGGATCGGGGCTTTGACGTCCGGGTTCACCCGGCAGGCCCATGTTTTTTCGACGAAAGCGTCCACCATGCTCTGAGGGATATCCCGATACAGCCCCGCCGTGCGCGCCTTTGCCGAGTCCATCGTCCTGGCCGCGCCATACGGCACGGCCGCGATGCATGCCGTAATCGATGCGGCCCATTGCTCGGTAATCTGGCAGCCGTCGGGGCCATAGACCTTGTAGCCGTTATACTGTGCCGGATTGTGGCTCGCCGTGACGACAATGCCCGCGTCGCAGCGCAGCTCGCGCACCGCGAAGGAGAGCATCGGGGTGGGCATCAGCCGGTTATACACGTGCGCCGTGATCCCGTTGGCCGCCAGCACGCATGCGGCCGCCTGGGCAAACTCCGCAGAGCATAGCCGGGAATCATACGCAATCGCAACGCTCTTGCCGCCTTTGGCCCGAAGCGCATCTGCCAGGCCCTGCGTGGCGCGTTCCACGACATAGCGGTTCATTCTCGCCGTTCCCACGCCCAGAATTCCGCGCAGGCCACCCGTGCCAAAGGCCAGCTCGCTGCCAAAGCGCGCAAGCAGCTCCTGTTCGTTTTCCATCGCCTGCGCGGCCTCGCGCCTTGTCTGCCCGTCAAAACGCTCGTCCTGCGCAAAAAGCGCCGCTCTTCTCATCGCTTCATGAATCCTGGTCATGTTTCTCTCCCTTTCCTCTCTGCGCCGGTTGTTTCTGCGCCGCAAGCGCCTCCTGCAGGCGCTTTGTCACGGCCCTTGCAGCCCTCAGATGGCTGCTTCTGCCAGGATGCTCACGGGAACCCAGATTTTCACGCGCACAGGCGGGCAGGCGGATATAGCCGACCCGCCGGTCTCCCTCCCGGCGAACCGTGCGCACGGCGCTGCGCAGCAGCGGCGCGGCCTCCTCTCCGCACATGCCGTAGGCCCAGAGGATATACGCCTGTGGGTTCTTTTTCCGCACCTGGCGGATGAAATCCGCGGCCGCATGCGTGATGGCGGCTGCGGCTTCTTCCCGTGCCCGACCCTTCAGATGCGAAAGCGCCGCCGCGTCATTCGTGCCCAAGTTGATGACCACCGCCTCCACGGGGTTTGCCTCAAAATCGTAAAGCGCGCTGCCGCCGCGTTCCACTGGGCAGATCTGGTCGTAGATGCGCGCAATGCAGTGCTCTCGGTTGGCGTCCCAGCTCCAGTACACTCCCCAACCGCTCTGGGAGATCCATCGGCCCTGCGCGTTCATCCGCCGGCAGACTTCTGCCGCCCAGGTTTCCATGCCGCTGAGCCAGATGGTGCGCCACTCCATCGCATCCCGGGGGCCGGTCAATCCCTCCCCGCTCGTCAGGCTGTCGCCAATAAACTCGATTCCGAGGCTCCTGGCGGGCAGGGGGAGCAATTCGCCGTCCGACCGCAGCCTGTGCGCGCGCACAGACAGCCTCCCGTCCTCCAACACTGGCTGCGTATCCCGCAGCACCGTCACCGTATGCGCCACGGTCTCATCCATTCCCCCCAGCAGGGTGTAAAAATGCCGTCCGCGCGAGAGTGCAAAGCGCGCGACCGGCGCGCCGTCCACCAGCACGCCGATCCACGGGCACTGGATCTCGTAATCAGCCTCGATCTCCATATCCAGCGTGGTGCAGCGAAGGCGCAGTTCCACCCCACTGCCTGTAAAGAACATGGAAAAAACGGGCTGCTGCGGATCCAATCGCCCCAGCAGCCTCACATGCTCCGCCTGACGAATCTCTTTTTCCCACAGAAGTCCGTTCATATTGAATTCTCCTTATGTGTTTTACCGGATTCCCAGCTCCGTATCCGCCTCGCAGGTCACGCTGTGTGCTTTGATATAGGCCACCACCTCATCGACCTGGGTGAACGCAAGGCCCACATAGGTATCCGCCGCACCGTAATAGATGGCGATCCGCCCGGTATCCGCATCCTGAAGCGTGGCACAGGGGAAGCAGACGCCTGGCACAAAGCCGCGCTCTTCATACCATTCCTCCGGCGTGAGCAGGAAGTTTTCGCAGCGGTAGAGCACGCGGGACGGCTCGTCGATATCCAGAATCGCGCCGCCAATGGAATAAACCAGCCCGTTGCACGTGCTGGAAACTCCGTGGTAAAACAGCAGCCAGCCCTCGCTCGTTTCAATCGGCGCCGCCCCGCCGCCGATCTTCACGGATTCCCACCATTTCGTGCCCTTGCTCATGACATGCCTATGTTTTCCCCAGAAGGTCATATCCGGGCTGGCGCTCAGAAAGATGTCTCCAAAGGGCGTATGGCCGCTGTCGGACGGACGCGAGAGCATCAGATACAGGCCGTTAACCCGGCGCGGAAAGAGCACGGCGTTGCGGTTGAAAGGGATAAACGGGTTTTCAAGCCGGGTAAACGTTTTAAAATCCGTTGTCTTCGCCATGCCGATGGACGCACCGTAAAAATCCTGGCACCAGACGGCATAGTACGCATCCTCAATCTTCACAAGGCGCGGGTCGTAGGCATAGCGCGGCATGAACGGCTCGCCCTTCTCGTCGACAAAGGGAATCTTCTCGGGCTCGATTTCCCAGTGGATGCCGTCCCGGCTCCATCCCAAATAGATATACGGTACGCCGTTGACCTGCTCGCCGCGCAGCACGGCGACAAAGCCGCCCTCGTAAGGGCAGACCGCGCTGTTGAAGATGCGCGCGATGCCGGGCATGGGATTCCGGTCAATAATGGGGTTCTCCGTATAGCGCCACACGGGCGCGTCATGCCGGTCGTTTGCAGGCCGTTCCTGCCACGGGATGTTCGGCAGGGAGCCGCCGGTCAGAATTTTGACGTTGCTCATGCGATTCGTTCCTCCAGAAGGAATAAATGGGAAAATGCCAGGAAAGCAAGCCCTGCCCGCCTGAAAGCGGCCGGTGGGCGGGGCTTGCCGCTTCACCCCTTGACGGAGCCGGCGGCCAGGCCGCTGTAAATCATGTTCTGGCAGCGGATAAAAATGATCAGCATGGGCACCAGCGTGAGGATCACGCCCGCGCAGATCAGGTTATAAGCATTACCGAACGGGCCGGTGAATGTGTACAGGGCGGTGGAAACCGTTACAAACCGGGTCTTATCCTGCAAATAGAGGTTGGCGGAATAATACTCGTTGTAGACGCCGATGCCCTTGAGGATCATCACCGTGACGATGGCCGGCCGCAGCAGGGGGAAGAGAATCCTGAAGAATACGCCGAAATACGTGCAGCCCTCCAAAATGGCGGACTCATCCAGCGAAACCGACAGGTTTTCAAAGAACTGCAGGAAGATGTAAATTGAGATGACATCCGTGCCGCACTGCAGAAGGATATACCCGGCAAGCGAATTGACAAGCCCCAGCGAGGTCATGATCTGGTAGACAGTGACCTGCATGGCGATGCCGGGAATCAGGGTGGCAAACAGGAACAGATTGCGGATCAGCCCGTTCCCGGGGAAAGAAAAGCGGTTGAGCACATACGCCAGCATGGAGCCCACCAGCACGGAAAACGCCACCACGACCACCACCACAAAGAAAGAAGTGGCAAACGCGCGGCCCATGTCTCCATCCACCCAGACGCGCACAAAGTTATCAAAATTTAAGAAGTTTTCCGGCAGCTGCATGACCGGCGTCAGCGCGTATTCCTCATCCGTTTTAAAGGAGACAAGCAGGCAGGAGATGATCGGCAGCACCGCTACAAAGGAAGCCAGCAGCAAAGAAAAATACTTGACCACCGCAACCAGGCCGCGCGTGAACCGCTCGGCAGGCGTCAGGCTCTGGATTTTCTTCTTTTCCATACGCTCTCCTCCTCACGCTCTGGCGGGTTTTCTCTTCTTCGTCTTTTCAGGCATGCTGTCCACGCCTTCCTTGAGCACATAACGGAAGAAGAGTTTTTGCAGGATAGTTGCAATGATAATAATCACCATCAGCACGACGGCCATCGCGCACGCCATGCCGACCCGCTGGTCGATGTGCGCGGCCTGGTGCATCTTGATGAAATACGTGGCCGTGCCGGACGCGCCGCCGCCCATGATGACGTAAGGCGGCTCGAAAGCGGACAGCGAACCCGTGATGGAAAGAATCACGTTGAGCATCACGATGGTCTTGATGGACGGGAGAATGATGTACTGAAACTGTTTCCACCGGTTCGCGCCGTCGATCTCGGCCGCCTCGTAAAGCGATGTATCCACCGACATGATGGCGCCGATGAACATGACCATGTTCTGCCCCATATAGCGCCAGACCGACGTGGCCACCAGAGAGATG
>DVMG01000010.1 GCA_018715105.1 Candidatus Ventricola intestinavium | reverse complement strand
AGGCAGATCAATGTTCAGCACACAGATGGGATAGTGGCTAACCGTCACGCGCTCCCGGCAGCCGTCTTCCAGGGCCTGTGTGAGAAGAGGGCTGCGGATGGTTCTCCCATTGACGATAAACGTCTGCCTGGATCGATTGGAACGGGCCTGCAGGCCTACCCCGATCAGACCGCGGACAGCCACGGCCCCCTCGCTGTGCACAGGCATCATCGCCTCTGCGGTCTCCCGGCCATAGAGACAAAAAACGGCGCTGCGAAGCTCCCCATTTCCGGAGCTCGCATAGATCTGCTTTCCATTATGCAGAAGGCGGAACGACACATCCGGATGGGCCAAAATCAGCCTGGAGAGAACCTCTGCCACTTTTGAGGCCTCCGTAACCGGTTTTTTAAGGAATTTAAGACGCACCGGCGTATTGAAAAACAGATCCCGCGCCACAACCGTTGTGCCTTGCGGGCTTGCCGCCTCGGTAATGGAGAGAATCTGTCCGCCCTCATTGACAGCGCGTGTGCCGCTCTCCTCGCCCGCATGGCGCGTGGTCAGCGTAAGGCGTGACACCGCGGCAATGGACGCCAGGGCCTCTCCCCGAAAACCAAGCGTATGCAGATTGAAAAGATCATCGGTTCGATGGATTTTGCTCGTCGCGTGGCGCTCAAAGGCCATGCGCACATCCCGGCTGCGAATCCCCCGGCCGTTGTCTGTAACGCGCAGATAGGAGATTCCGCCGTCGCGAATCTCCACGGTCACACAGTTGGCGCCGGCATCCAGGCTGTTTTCAACAAGCTCCTTGATCGCTGATGCAGGGCTCTCCACTACCTCGCCGGCGGCGATCTTTCCGATCAGCTCTTCATTGAGCTTGAGAATGGGTCTATCCTCCATATCCGGCGCCTTCCTTTCGTAAGCTTCATCCTCCGGTTGCGGGGAGTTATACCTTTCTTGCCTTTTCACGCAGGGTGAACAGGGTATTAAGCGCCTCAATCGGCGTCATGGCCATTACGTCAAGCGTGCGCAGTTCTTCCACCAAATCCATGGCCGGCGATTCAAAAAGAGTAACCTGCTTGGGCTTTTTATCCTGTTCCCCCAATATGTTCTGCCCGATGGACACCTGATTGACATCATTCGTCTCAAGACGGGCCAGAATCTCATGGGCACGCATGATGACAGGCCGCGGCAGCCCGGCCAGGCTGGCCACATGGATGCCAAAGCTCCTGTCCGCTCCCCCGCGCTCAATTTTCCGAAGGAAGATCACCTCTTCGCCATGCTCCCGGACGCTGATGCGATAGTTTACAACGCCCTGCAGACGTCCTTCCAGCTCGCTCAGCTCATGGTAATGCGTCGCAAAGAGCGTCTTGGCGCCGATCTTTTTGGGATCTACCAGATATTCCACCACGGCCCACGCAATGCTCAGACCGTCAAACGTGCTTGTCCCGCGGCCGATTTCATCGAGCACGATCAGGGAATGGGGCGTTGCGCTGCGAAGAATATGGGCCATTTCATTCATCTCCACCATAAAGGTGGACTGGCCGCTGGCCAGGTCGTCCGAGGCCCCTACCCGCGTGAAAATGCGGTCCACAATGCCAATGCGTGCGCTGTCCGCAGGAACAAAGCTACCCATGTGCGCCATCAGCGTGATGAGAGCTACCTGACGCATGTATGTGCTTTTTCCCGCCATGTTGGGGCCGGTGATGATGAGCATGCGGTTCTCCTGCGTATCCATCCGCGTGCTGTTGGGCACAAACTGCTCATCCCCGTGCATTCCGGCTTCGACGACGGGATGGCGCCCATTTTGAATATCAAGCGTGCCATCCTGCGTGATTTCCGGGCGGACATACCGGTTGCGCACTGCGGCGACGGCAAGGGAAACGAGCGCATCCAGCGTTTTGAGTCCCTCGGCTGTGCGCTGAATTCGGGGAATCTGCGAAGAAAGAAAGTCGCGAATCTCCACAAAGAGCGCCTGCTCCAGCCGCAGAGCCTTTTCCTGAGCGCCGAGCACCGTTTCCTCAATTTCATGCAGTTCCGGGGTCATGTATCGTTCGCAGTTGGCCAGTGTCTGCTTGCGGGTATAGCGGTAGGGTACCTGATCATAGTTGGATTTGGTGACCTCGATATAGTATCCGAATACCTTGTTATACTGGATTTTCAGATTCTTGATCTTGGTCAGCTCCCGCTCTTTGGCCTCCAGATCCGCGATCCACTGATGCCCGTTTTTTGAGGCTTCCCTCAGCTTGTCGAGCTCTTCGCTGTATCCATCCCGGATATAATGTCCGTCGCTCATCAGAGCAGGTGCATCCGGATCAATGGCGCGCGTGAGCCTGTCCACCACATCCTCAAGCGGGGTAATCTGCTCAAGCAGGCCGGCAAGCAGGCCGCCGCCTGCGATGCCCTGCAGGGTGTCCCGCACAAAAGGCACGCGGGAAAGGGAATCGCGCAGGGCCAGGCAGTCTTTTGCGGTTATATTTTTATAGGAAATGCGGCTGAGCAGGCGCTCCACATCGTACACCTGTGCGAGCTCCTCCCGCAGCCGGTCAACCGCCATATCCTGCCCGCAAAGCGCCTGCACAGCGTCCAGCCGGGCGTCGATTTCTTCCTTAACAGCCAGGGGCTGCTCAATAAAGCTGCGCAGCATCCGCCCGCCCATTGCTGTGCACGTGTAATCGAGAATGCCCAGCAGCGAACCCTGCTTTTGCCGCGAACGCATGGTTTCCGTCAGTTCCAAATTCCGTCGCGCCGTATGATCCAGCATCATGTAGCGCTGGTCATGATACTGGGTAATACCCGTCATGTGTTCCAGCGCATTTTTCTGCGTTTCCTCCAGGTATTTCATCAGCGCTCCCGCTGCGCGCACACCCAGCTTGAGCTCCGCGATCCCAAGCGCTTCAAGGGACTGAACCTGAAAGTGCGCAATCAGCGCCGCCTTGGCGCGTGCAAACTGATAGCGCGTGCTCTCCTGTACATCCACAGCAAGCGAAGTTACGCCGGAAGGAAGCTCGGAATTCGCGATGATCTCCTTGGGCATGATGCGCACCAGCTCGTCCTCCAGCCGGACGGACGCTTTCGCGATTTCATATACGAAAAACTCTCCGGTGGATACGTCGGCAAAAGCCAGGCCAGCGCGGTCCGCATCCATGCAGACGCTGAGCAGATAGCTGTTTCTTCGCTCATCCAGCATGGACTGCTCGATGACCGTGCCGGGTGTCACCACACGGATGACATCCCGCCGGACCAGTCCTTTTGCCGTGGCCGGATCCTCCATCTGCTCGCAAATGGCCACCTTATACCCTTTCTCGATCAGCCGGTTGATATAGGTTTCCGCGCTGTGAAAGGGCACGCCGCACATCGGCGCGCGTTCCGCCATGCCGCAGTTTTTCCCCGTCAACGTCAGCTCGAGCTCCCGCGAGACAAGCTTCGCATCATCAAAGAACATCTCGTAGAAATCGCCCAACCTGAAAAACAGGATCATACCCGGATACTTTTCCTTCATTTCCAGATATTGACGCATCATGGGGGTCATATTCGCCATGGCAATCCCAATCCTCCGTAAACCGCAAGTTGCTGTGTGATCTTGTATCCGATAAGAATCCTTTGCTTTCTTTTGTTTTTCAGGCTTCATCCTTTTCCCGGTGTTTTTCTCCCCGGCACGGAGGAGAAAAAGCCGTCAATGACAGCCGCCGCAGGCCCCGCAGTTGCCGGAGCATCCGCCTCCCTGCGCCACCTCGCCTGTAATAATGAACTCCAACACCCGATTGACCTGATTCATCAGCTCTGAAAATTTCTGGCGGGACGCCGTCATGGCATCCACGGCGGGCATGGCGTTGAGCTCCTGCTGAACCTCATCCATCTCCCGGCCATAGCGCGCGATTTCATCCGGATCGGCATCCGGCTGCCCCATGATCTCATTGACCTTTCCCTTGAGCTCAAGAAAACGGCTCATGGCGTTTGCCACGGCGGGGTCGCTCATGGCGGCGTTTTCGGTGATCTGCATCTCCTGATACTCCTTCGAAGCAACAATAGCCTCTCCAAGCGCTCTGGCGCATTCCGTGACGGTGCTCATCTTCATAAACCTCCTCATTTTTTCCGGCGCGATGCCGGTTATGTCTTGTCAAACCTGTTCTCCGCGCAGCGTGCTTTCACCGGCAGACGTGATTTTCACGCGGACGATCTGGCCAATCTGCTCCGGCGTGCCGGGAAAATTGACCGTGATGTTGTATTCATCTTTTCCCGCCATCTGGTTTTCATCCCGCTTTGAAATCTCCTCCACCAGAACGCTGTGCACGCCGTCCATATAGCGCGCATAGCGCTCGCGGGTGATCTCCTTTTGAATGCCAATGAGTTTTTGAATCCTGCGGGAAGAAACCTCCGCGGGGATCTGCCCGTCCATATCGGCCGCGCGTGTTCCCGCGCGTGGAGAATAGATGAATGTAAACGCGCTGTCATAGCCCACCTCCCGTACAAGCGAGCAGGTGTCTTCAAACTCTTCCTCCGTCTCCCCGGGATAGCCGACGATCAGATCCGTGGTCAGGCTGATATCGGGGATTTTCCGGCGTAAAAGCGCAACGCGATCCAGATAGCTTTCCCGGGTGTAGCGCCGGTTCATCGACTGCAAAATGCGGTTATTCCCATGCTGAACCGGCAGATGGAGCGCATGGCAGATGTGGCTGGAGCGGGCCATGACGTCAATCAGTTCGTCGGAAATGTCCTTGGGATGGGACGTCATAAAGCGGATGCGCTCAATGCCCACCTGATCGAGCGACTCAAGCAGCTGCGCAAAGGAGAGCTCCCCCTCCACGTCCAGCCCATAGGAGTTGACGTTTTGCCCCAGCAGCATGATCTCCCGCACGCCCTCTGCCTTGAGTTGACGTGCCTCTTCGATAATCCGCGCGGAGGCACGGGAACGCTCCCTTCCGCGCACATAGGGCACAATGCAGTAGGAACAGAAGTTGTTGCAGCCATACATGATCGTGATGTAGGCATGATAGGGGCTGCTGCGGTGCACGGGCAGCGCCTCGGGAATGCTTCCTTCCTCTTCAATCACCTCCACCACACGGCGGCGCGTTTGAAGGGCCTGAAGCATGAGCTGCGCAAAGCGGTAAAGGTTGTGCGTGCCAAACGCCACATCCACAAAAGGATATTGCCTGAGAATCCGCTCGCCCATCCCCGGCTGCTGCATCATGCAGCCACAGACGGCCACCATCATCTCCGGCCGCGTTTTCTTGAGCTCCTTGAGCCACACGACGTTTCCAAGCGCGCGCCGCTCGGCATTGTCCCGTATACAGCAGGTGTTGAAGATCACAAAATCCGCGGTTTCGCGGCTTTGTGCCTTTGTCATGCCCATTTCAAGCAGCATGCCTTCGAGTTTCTCGCTGTCGTGCGCATTCATCTGGCAACCATACGTCACCACGAAATATGTGCGGGGACGGTCTTCTCTTGATGCGAATTCACGCATGATTTCCCGCTGATGGACAATCTCTTCAGCGGGCAGTTCAAGGACCTGCGTTCTCTTCATCGTCTCTCATCCTCAAAGTCACGGGCGTAAGGCGTTTCGCCCCCTGCGGGGGTGATTTTTCCTCCCCCATCTGTTCAATGTCAAACTTTTCCCGATGGTATCCCGGCGCGGCCAGCGCATACACTTCTGCCTCCATGGGAAGCGCCATTTTCTCAAGCTCCTGCGCGGCGGTCGCCCCGCACCGGATCACAAAGGGCCCTCTCTGCCCTGAAAGCACCATGCGGTGCGCCTGCCTCATCGCTCGCCGGGCCACTTCTTCGGAAGAGAGCACCTCTCCCAGACCATGGCAGCAGCTGCAGGTTGTGCGCAGGTTTCTGCCAAGCTGGGCATCCCCCCGCCTGCGCGTCAGTTCAAGCAGCCCCAATCGCGTCAGACCCTCCACGCTCACGGGCACGCGGTCCTGAGCGGCCGCTTCCTTCATGGCGGCGATCACAGCATCGCGGCTTGCTTCCTCCTGCATGTCGATCAGGTCTATGATGACGATGCCGCCCACATCGCGGAGCCGGATCTGGCGTGCGCTCTCGTAAACCGCCTCCAGATTAACGCGCAGGGCGGTCTCCTCCACGTCCGTTCCCTGTGTCATCTTGCCTGAATTGACGTCGATGACCGTCATCGCTTCGCAAAAATCGATCACCAGGTATCCGCCGCACGGCAACCAGATTCGCCGCCGCAGCGCCCTTTCGATCTGGGTTTCCAGATTCAGGGCATCAAAGAGCCTCTGCGCCCTCTTTTCTTCGTCAAAGAATTCCGCACGCGTTTCCGGCGCGATTTTTCCCTCCTGCATAGCCGCATGAACGGCCTGGATGCAGTCAGGGCTATTGGTCACGATTCTTTCAAGGCCCTGTCCCGCCAGGTCGCGCACAAGGCGCATATCCAGTGTCTCCCGGGCCATCAGCACGCCGGGGCGGATCATCCCCAGGGATTTGCGCACCGCCGCTTTCCAGCGTTCATCCAGCTCGCGTGCTTCGGCTTCCAGCGTCTGGGCCGTCACGCCCTCTGTGGCGGTGCGCACAATCAGCGCGTATCCCTCCGGGCAAACGGACTGCGCCATGCGGTAAAGCTCCTGCCTCCGGCGCGGATCCCGAACCTTCTGGCTGACGTGCACGCCGGATTCCCCCGGCACCATCACCAGAAAGCGTCCTGCAAGCTGGATTTTTCGGCTCACGCGCAGGCCCTTTGTCTGCGTGGACTGCTGAGCGGCACCCTGCACGATCAGCCACTGACCGCCGCGGAGTACCTCTCCCTCCCGAAGCGGCAAAAAGGCGTTAAGCTCCAGCCCGATCTCCACAAAGGCCGCGTTCAGCGAAGGGCGCACCGCCTGTACCCTGCCGTAAAACAGGGTCTCGGTTCTCGCGCCGCCCTCTTCCCGCTCGTCATGCAGTTCGCACAGCCGGCCCTCTTCCAGCACCGCCGCACGGATATAACCGGGGGAGCGTTCAATGACAAGTTCTCGTTTCTCCATCGCGTTCACATGTCCATCAGGGGCACAGGCCGGCCGTCCACAAGTCCGAAAAGCTGCGTCCGGCGGATTTCATGTTCGGGTAGCTGTGCGCCGGCATAAGCACACAGGCTGGAAAGCAGCAATTCGGGTTTGAGCGTCGCCGTTTCGACAAAGGATACGCGCGCCTTAAGCACGGCGCTGTCTGCATCCGGATCATACGACGCGGTCAACGCATGAAGCATGGGCCGAATGTTCACCCACATCTCGGAACGCTTCGTCTTTCGAAGCGCCATGATCTCCGTTTCCCCAAGAAACGCGGGTACGGCCTGCGCGATTTCCCGTGTCTTTCCGCCGCGCAGCACGATGCGGTATGCAGCCTGGCGCAGCGCGGCGCTGGCCTTGGGAAAGCGGTCGTCCACAAGCCGCACGCGCGATGCCTGAAGCGCCGGCGGAAGCACACGGTTCATAGCCGCCAGGCATTCTTCCTGCGTCACATCGCCGCTGAGCGACACATCCAGCAATTCCGCGTCCCCCGGTATGCCGGAGGAGAGAGCAGAGGCAAACGACATCACGATATGCGGGTTAAATCCGCTGGAATACGCAACCGGCAGTCCGCTGCGGCGAAGCGCACGCTGCATCGTCCTTTGCAGGTCGAGCAGGCCGAGATGCCGCACAAGATCGCCTTTTTGAAACTGCATCAGCATCCTCATCGTCCTTCGCACGCTCCTTCAAACCGCTTAAGGCCGCAGCCCTGGCATCCTTTCCGGCAATCGGGGGTAACGATGGCCTGCATGGCCCGCTCACGCTCACGCCAGAGATAGGATGGTGTGACCCCCGCGTCGATAAACGCCCAGGGCAGCAGCTCATCCCGCATCCGGCGGCGATTCGCATAAAACGCAGGATCCAGCCCGCAGGAGGCAAACGCTTCCATCCACTTGTCATAGCGGAACTGATCCGTCCAGCCGTCAAACCGGCATCCAAGCCGCCAGGCCGCTTCCAGCACATCCGCCAGCCGCCGGTCTCCGCGCGCAAAACACGCTTCCAGCATGGAAACCTGCGGCGTATGCCAGTTAAACTCCACGCCCTTGATGCGCATGATGCCGCAGAGATATTTCTGCTTTTCTTCGAACTGCTCCAGCGTATCCTGCGGTTCCCACTGGAAGGGCGTAAATGGCTTGGGCACAAAGCATGAAGCGCTGCAATGCACGCGAAGCCCCCGCGCACGCAGGTTTTTAGGGGTCTCAAAATATTTCCGCACAACCTTGGAAGCCAGATCCGCGATTCCGGCCAGATCCTCCGCTGTCTCCGTGGGAAGGCCGAACATGAAGTAGAGCTTCACGCTGCTCCAGCCGCCGGCAAAGGCATCGGAAACGGATGTCAGCAGATCTTCCTCGGTGATTCCCTTGTTGATTACATCACGCAGGCGCTGGGTGCCCGCTTCCATGGCATAGGTGAGGCTCGTCTTGCGCACCTTCTGCGTCTCCTCAAGGGTTTGCTTGAGCTCGCTGTCCAGCCGCAGGGACGGCAGGGACAGCGCAATTCGCTGTTTTTCAAACCGCTCCATCAGTTCGTGCGCAAGCTGCGGCAGGCAGGTATAATCCCCCGTGGAAAGAGAAGACAGCGTTATCTCCTCATATCCCGTCTCCCCGACAAGGCTTTGAGCCAGCTGAAGCAGGCGCTCCACGCTGCGCTCGCGCACCGGGCGATAGATCATCCCGGCCTGGCAAAAGCGGCAGCCCCGTGTGCAGCCGCGCAGCACTTCCAGATTGATGCGGTCATGCACGATTTCCATAAAGGGCACAATGATGCTCTGGGGATATTCAGCGCTGTCAAGATCGGCAATCATGTTTTTCACAACGGTGCGCGGCACATCCTTGCGCACGGGCTCAAAGGAGGCAAGCGTGCCGTCTTCATGATAGGACGCCGCGTAGAGGCTGGGCACATAGACGCCGCGCAGCTGGGAAAGCCTGAAAAGGCATTCCTCGCGGGAAACTCCCTCCTCCTTGCACTGCCTGACGACATCGATCGTTTCAAGCGTGCTGATTTCGCCGTCCCCAATAGAAAATGCATCGATAAACGGCGCGAGCGGTTCCGGATTAAACGCACAGGGCCCGCCCGCGATGACGATGGGATGCGCCCATGTCCTGTCCACAGTGCGCAGCGGTATGCCGGAAAGATCGAGAATCTCCAGAATGTTGGTATAGCTCATCTCGTATTGGAGCGTGATGCCAAGCATATCAAACCCCGAGACGGGAGAACGCGTCTCCAGAGAAAAGAGGGGCACGTGCTCTTGCCGCATCAGGTCGGCCATATCGACCCACGGCATGAAGACACGCTCGCACAGCGCATCCTCTTTTTTGTTGATGATATCATAAAGAATGCGGGACCCCAGATGGGACATGCCCACCTCATAGACATCCGGAAACGCAAACGCATAGCGGATTGCCACCCTTTCGGGGGCCTTGATCACGCAGTTCATCTCGCCGCCCATGTAGCGCGCGGGCTTCTGCACGCGGTCAAGCAGGCTGTCGATCTTATCCTTGAGCAATGTATTTCCTCCCCTATCTGCAATCCCATGTATTGTATCCCGTTTTTTCCATCCGGTCAAGCCCTGCGCCTGGGGAAATCAGGGGACGAAGGCACCCGCTTCTTCCAGACGCCGCACAGCGTAAAGCGCATGTTCCCTCACCGCCGCAAAGGGGGATTGCGCCCATTCCAACAGCACCGGGAGATCTTTTCTGTCTGCGCGATTGCCTGCGAGAAGCGCAGCCTGCGCGCGCACGCGTTGGGGCCGCGCCACATTGCGCCCAACACGCCGCGCAAGCTCCTCCACACTCTTTGAAAAGAGCTGCGCATCGGACGTGACAAACCGGTCAAGCGCGATGTCTTCGCTTCGCTGCTGCGGCCGGGGAGGCTGCATCGGGCACACGCGCTGGCAGATGTCGCATCCCAGGAGCCGCATGCCCATCCGCGCACGGAGAGATTCCGGCACAACAACGCCTTCCATCATAAAATTGCGCATGCATCGCTCCGGATGGCTCATCCCTCTCCGGTCCAGCGCGCCGGAAGGGCAGGCCGCCGCACAGCGCCCGCATTCAAGGCAGCTTCTCTCGGAGGAAGCCTCGCAGTCCGCCCGTTCCGGTTTGATGTCCGTGGCCATCAGGATGAGGACGACGCGTGTGCCAAATTGCGGGGTGATGAGCAGGCCGCTTTTCCCCAGCAAACCCATCCCCGCGCGCAGCGCCGCCTCACGCGCCGGATACGGGGCATTCGCGCGCGCAAAACCGCCCGCCGCGAGGATTTGCTCTTCAAGCTTCCGCGTGGCATGATAGGCGGCGTTTGAAGCGGCATAGTAGCTGTCCACAAACACGCATCCCCAGCCCGGCATGGCTTCTTCCTCATAGGGCCACAGCAGCACGGCAAGGCTCTTGGTCCGGGGATCATCCTGCTGCGGGAAAAAGCGAAGCTGCCTGCGCTCTGCCAGAGGAGGCTGGCTCTTTACAAGCCTTTGCTGAGCCTTAAAATCCGCCGCGCTTGAAAAGCCCGTCTCGGCAAAGCCAGCCTGACGGGCCAGAAACCTGAACATGGATTCATCCATCTGTTTTACGCCTCAAACACAGATTCCAAGGAAAAGGCAGAATCCTCTGCCCGCCGCCTGTTGATTGTGGATCCAGCAGTCCTGTTTTCCCCCGTCTTGATCGGTTTCTTCCCCCGGTTAGGACGCCGATGCCCGCCGGGATTCACCGGATGCCTGCGAAAGCATGCGGTATTGATGGCTGACCTGCTGAAGCTGAAATTCAAAATCGCGCTTATCCTTTTCCTGAAGCGTAGAGAGGATCAGCCCGGCGATGAAAAGCAGCAACGCGGCCAGCAGCACGACGCAGCATGCAATCAGCGTGGGGAAACGGGGCACCAGCCCGGTTGAGAAAAACTCCATCAGCACCGGCAAAATGAAAATTGCCGACACTGCCGCCAGAAGCAGCGCCAAAATGCCGAAGAACGCAAATGGCTTATAGTTTTTATACAGCTTTGCGATGGTCAGAAGCACTTTCGCGCCGTCCTGATACGTATTGAGCTTGGAAACGCTGCCATCCGGCCTGTCGCGATAGGAAATGATGATATTGCGCACCTGCATGTTCCGGTTAATGGCATGAATGGTCATGTCCGTCTCAATTTCAAACCCCTTGGACAGCACCGGATAGGTCTTGACGAAGGGATAGCTGAATGCGCGGTATCCGGTCATGATATCCTTGATATCGCTTTTAAACAGCCGGTTGATGCAAAGACGCACCAACCCATTTCCCATATTATGGAACGGGCGCTTGTTTTCCGTAAAATACGTGCTCGACAGCCTGTCTCCCACCACCATATCCGCCTGCTCCTCCAGCACAAGCCGGGCCATCTGCGGCGCATCTTCAGCAGGATATGTATCATCACCGTCCACCATGATGTAGCAGTCCGCATCGATTTCACGGAACATCCGGCGGATGACGTTGCCTTTGCCCTGCATGCGTTCGCGGCGCACAACGGCGCCGGCGTGCAATGCAATCTCCCCCGTGCCGTCGCTTGAGTTGTTGTCATAGACATAGATGGCGGCATCCGGAAGCGCGCGTCTGAAATCACGCACCACCTTTTCGATGGTTCTGCTTTCATTGTAGCATGGAATCAGTACGGCTATGCGGTCTTTCATGGCGCCCTCTCCTGTGTTTTGCATCGATATGTTGGAAAACCGTTCCCATCCTCCGGCCCAGGCGGTTGCCGCTGCCTTTGGCCAGGATCCGATTCCGGATTCATTATAGCATAAAGCCGGGCATCCCGCAAGAACGCAGGATGCCCGGTTTTTGCATGTCTGTCTAAAAACGGGAAGGCACCTCATCCCGCC
>DVMG01000042.1 GCA_018715105.1 Candidatus Ventricola intestinavium | reverse complement strand
GTAAAAGCTTTTTTTAAAAGGAACAAACTGAACCTGTCCCTGGCTATGCCAGGGACAGGCAGACACAAACATTTTACCAGATGGACACGCGATCTTCGGGCGCGCGGTACATGCCATCTCCCTCTTCAATGCCGAAGGTAACAAAGAAGTCCACCAGATTCTGAGGCTGGATGTTGGCGCGCAGCTTGTTGGGGGCGTGCACATCCATGACAAGCATCATGTTCTCATATTCCTCTGTGGACTTCTGACGCCAGATTCTGGCCCAGCTGATGAAGAAATCCGCCAGATCGGGCTCGGCCTCGGCCTGCTTGAGCGCTTCCAGTGCGCAGGACAGGCCGCCCGCGTCGGCCACATTTTCCGTCACCGTCAATGCGCCGTTCACCGTGCCGCCTGCAAAGCTCAGGCCGTCAAACTGCTCGATCATCGCCTGGGACAGTTCTTCAAACTTGGCCAGGTCTTCTTCCGTCCACCAGTTGGCCAGAGAACCGTTTTCGTCAAACTTGGAGCCGTTGGGGTCAAAGGCATGGGAAATCTCATGCGCGATCACCGCGCCGATGCCGCCGTAATTGGCGGATACGGACTGCTCCTGGCTGTAGAAGGGCTCCTGCAGGATAGCGGCAGGGAAATTGATGCTGTTGTTGAGAGGCGAATACATGGCATTGACCGTGCTGGCGCTCAGGGGCCACTCGGAGCGGTCCACGGGCTGGCCGCAGAGTTTGAGGGTATACTCGGAGGCAGAGCGCGAAAACGCCATCACGTTTTCCACCAGCGTGCCGCCTTCGGAGGCGGGAACCGTCTTCATCAGGCTGTACAGAGGGTTTGCCTGATCCGGATAGCCCACGTGGATGCTCATGGTTTCCAGCTTGCGGATGGCCATGTCGCGGGTTTCATCGCTGAGCCATTCGTTGCTGCTCAGGCGCTGCTTGTAAACCTCAACGAAACGCTCGACCATGGCCTGAACATCCCGGCGCGCCTCTTCGCCGAAATAGGTCTTTCCATAGTAAATGCCTACGACCTCGCCAAACATGGAAACAGCCATGTTGTAAGCGGATTCTTCACGGGAGACGGCTTCGCTCACGCCGCTGAGCGCACGGTTGAAGGCGCCGGATTCCACGCGGAAATCGTTGCTCAGATAGGGAGCGAGGGTGTTCACCATCCTCACCTGCATCCAGCACTTCATCGCGGGGAATGTCTCTTCGCTTACCAGTTCATCCAGCGCGTCAAAATAGGCGGGATCCGTCACGATGATGTTTTCCGGTGCTTCTCCCAGCAGCGTTTTCAGCGCGGTGCTGAAGTCAAAGCACTGCACCTGCTCATCCAGCTGCGCAAGGCTCAGCGGGTGATAACCGGAGGCGATGTCGCTGCTTTCCTGCGCAGTGCGGGTGTAGGGCGCAAGGCTTTCGTCAAAGGCCATGGCCTGCGATACGATCTCCTGCGCTTCTTCTTCGGTCTTGCCCGCCAGCACAAGAAGGTTTACAGACATCTGGCTGTAAAGCCCCTGCATCGCGGTACGGGTGTTGTCATCCAGGTAATAATCCTTGACGGAGAGAAACAGACCCGGCGGCGAAAAATACAGGGCATTGACGGAAGCATCGCCCATATCGGCCATAACCGTAAGGCCAAAGGGAAGGGGCACGCCCTGCAGAACCAGCTCCAGCCAGTTTTCACAAAATGCCTCCAGGCTTTCCAGGTTTTCGATCTGCTCCAGATAGGGCTGGAGTGGCTCCGCGCCCAAAGCGTTGCGGGTTTCATAATCTGCCAGCAGACGGTAGAATTCAATGAAGTCTTTCAGATCTTCATCGACAGCCTTTTCACCGCTGAGCATGGCCTCAAAATCGGCCATCAGAGTCTCCTGCACGGTGTCTCCCAGTTCCGAAAAGGCGTCTACCGACGCTGAATCCGCTGGAATTTCCGCCTGGGCCAGCCATTCGGCATTGACGGCCTCAAAAAAGTCATCCTTGAGGTCGGGCGTCTCTTCTGCCAGGCAGACGGATACTGTCATCAGCCATGCCAGAGCAAGGCACAGCACGCTTCGGATTCTCCATTTCATCCTTCGATTCACTCCTTTGAGATCACGGTTTAAGCGGGCGGATCTGCCCGCCCTATTCATTCTATAATAAACATATTTTAACGTCAAGTTATTTCAAAAGGTGCAATCAGGCAGGGCATGTCTTTTCAATCCCAAATCCATGCCGGCCGCATCATAGACAAAGCGATGTAAATCCCGCGGTTCGGCGCCCGAGGCCGATGCTGCGAAATGGATAAAACAAAAACCGGCGTGATGCCGGTTTGTTTTGACGCGTGATGAACCAGTCGCCGAAACAACGTTTTTTATTTCCGTCACGACTGAATGGTTTTTTAGTGATCCAAAAGGAACTGAACGCTTCACCGGATTCGATCGCTTTTGACCGGTCAGAGGGGAACGCGCGCGTCACGAGACCAGAGGGAGCAGCAGTAGCGTCAGCAGCGCACACAGAAGCACGATGCAAAAGCAGCACAGGAAGACGCCCTGTGCGATGTCCCCGGAAACGGGGGCATGGGTGTCTGCTTCGTCCCCGGCAATGCCCAGGATACTCATCAGGCGTTCCTGCGGACCGCTTCCGCCTGTGCGAAGGGGATTGCGGCCCACCACGCCGCAGCACAGCAGCATCAGCGCGGCAAGCACGCGGTCCGATCCATATGCGATCCGGTCGCAGATCTTTTGGGCGAGGGCACATGGCTCGCGCACAGCGCACAATCCGGCATAGGCCACCAGGAACGCGCTGGAAAGATAAAACGGCATGCCGGCGGCCATCAGCAGAAGCGGAGCACAGGCGCCCCTTGAAAAGGCGGGGGCAAGCTGCCCGCATGACTCGAGCACGCGCAGCTCATAGGCCGCGATATCGCGGGCATATGTTCCCGCGTCGAGTTCGCGCTTGACGGCGGCACTGCGGGGGATGACGGCGAGGGCGGAAAAGGCGGGTGCGCAGACCGCGGCTGCGAGAAGAGGATGGATGGCGCCCAGCAGGGAAGCGCATCCCGCGAGGATGAGCAGGAAAAACCCCAGGGCAACGGGTTCATCCGCATGCCCGTTTTTTCCGGTAAACAGGCGCGTGACATGACGAAAGAGTGTCCGAAGAGCGGCCTGAATCTTTTCATCTGCGGCAGGCAGAGGCAGATAAAGAAGGAACGCAAAAGCGAGCGAGAGGGGCATTGTCAGGATGCGCATGGGGCAGCCTCCTTTCATGTCATGGGCCGGTTGCGTCAGAATCTTCTCACGAAGACCCGGTGATCGCGGGGCTGGTTGTAAAATCCAGCCCCGCGGCGCGCCGGTGCGGGGCGCGCACCCCGAGCGACCAGAGATCCTGCGCACGCGCATCGAGGGAAAAAAGCGGCTCCCTTTCCCGAAAACGGGCGGCCTTTGTGATGAGCGGCAGGCGGCTGTTCGCTTTGATGGCGGAAAGCAGGCCGGTGGACCCGCGGCGGAAACCGAGCACGCGCGCATAGGTAGGGACGCGGTTTTGCCGCACCCAGTCCCGCGTGAGCCCCAGCAGCACATAAGCGCACAGGCGGGAAAGGCGCGCGTGGGTATAGCGGCGGCTTTTGACAGCGGCAAGCAGCTCCTCACGGGTGGCGCAGGTCTGCGCGGCGCGAAGAAAGCGGTTTTCAAGCCCTTCGTCCATGCCGGGGACGGCGGCGAGACGGCCTGCGTCCATCGTGCGCAGGAGATAGAAAAGCGTCTGGGTCAGGGCCTCCTCTTCGTGGATAAAACCGCTTTTTTCGGCCTGCTCCACGGGAAAGAAAACGGGCATGGCCTCCCTTGCGGCCGCAAGATCGCCCCGGGCGAGCGCGCCGCGCACGGCTGTTGCGCTGGCAAGCGTGCCGGGCGTGCCGTCGTGATAGCCGCTGCCCACGCGCTCGATGGGAACCGGCTGGATTTGAGGCGGAAGCGCGCGCATGTATTCAATCGCCAGCGCGGCGTTGGGATGGGCGATCTTTGCCGCCAGGCCGGGAATGCCGCCCGTCTCTTCCAGAGCCAGGGCGCGGGCCTGGGGGAAGGAAAGGCCGCGGGCCAGTCTCTCGCGCAGCGCGGCGCTGAGAGCGGGGGACTCTTCGCCAAGAAGCCGGGCGGCGAGGGAAAGATCGGGCAGAGCCTCCCGCTCGCATCCAAAGGAGAGGTGCGTGACCACCCCCAGCGCCGAGAGCAGCGCCAGCGCACCGGAGGCAAACTCCTCGGCGGGCGCGCATGCAAAGCGCGCCGGAAGCTCCAGCACCAGGTCGGCGCCGCCCTGCATCGCCATGCGGGCGCGCGTCCACTTATCGTGCCGGGCGAATGTGCCGCGCTGTGTCAGAGCGCCGCTCATCAGGCAGAGCACATAATCTGCGCCGGATTGCGCGCGGGCCTGCGCAAGGTGGTGGGCATGCCCGTTGTGAAAGGGGTTGTATTCACAGATAACCGCACATACACGCAAGAGAATTCCCCCCTTTTTTTGACAAAACGCTTTTCTCCCAATTTTTGGAAAAGCAGAGCATATCCTGAAGGAAAGCGATGCTTATGTCAACAGACGGCAGCCGGTGAAAGGCCGTAAACCGTGCGGCCGGATGCCCGAGGACGAAGCTGCATAAAAGAATGTCCATAACAAAGGGCGGGGCCGGATGCCTGAAACGGAGCCGGGGAATTTTGATAAAATTTCCTTCTGTCCTTTTCAAAATCGGTAAAATGCGCTATAATGACCATGTATGATCGTGCATACCCCTGCATACCCGCGGCTTATCGCCCGATAAGCCTATTATAACACGTCAAGGAGGATTTACAAATGTCTGTCATTGACAAAATCAGAGCAAAGGCTGCCGCCAATGTCAAGCACGTTGTGCTGGCGGAGGGCACCGAGCCGCGCACCGTGCAGGCCGCGGCGAGGATTGTGAAGCTGGGCCTGGCCCGGATCACCCTCGTGGGCGCAAAGGCCGATATCCTGGCCAAGGCTGCCGAGCTGGGCGTTGATCTCACCGGCGTTGAAATCGCCGATCCGGCCGCCAGCGGCAAGGTGCCGGCCTATGCCGAGGCGCTTTTCCATATCCGTGAGAAGAAGGGCATGACTCTTGAGAAGGCTACCGAGCTGTGCCTGACCAATACGCTTTTTTACGGCACGATGATGCTCAAGATGGGCGATGCCGACGCGATGGTCGCCGGTGCGATCAACACCACCGGCGATGTGCTGCGCCCGGCGCTGCAGATCATCAAGGGTGCGCCCGGAATCAAGACGGTTTCCTCCTGCTTCCTGATGGAGGTGCAGGATAAGTCTTATGGGGATGACGGCGTGCTCGTCTTCGGCGACTGCGCGGTCAACATCGATCCGACCAGCGAGCAGCTGGCGGATATCGCGGTTGCCTCCGCGCAGACCGGAAAGGCGCTGCTGGGCATGGAGCCGCGCGTGGCGATGCTCTCCTTCTCCACAAAGGGCTCTGCCAAGCATGAGAATGTGGATAAGGTGGCCAATGCCGTGAAGCTTGTGCGTGAGCAGGCGCCGGATCTCAATGTGGACGGCGAGATGCAGGCCGATGCGGCGCTGGTTTCCTCTGTGGGCAACCTCAAGTGCCCGGGAAGCCCGGTTGCCGGCAAGGCGAATGTGATGATCTTCCCGGATCTTCAGGCGGGCAACATCGGCTACAAGCTGGTGCAGCGTCTGGGCGGCGCAAAGGCTGTGGGCCCGATCATCCAGGGCCTGGCCAAGCCAGTCAACGATCTTTCCCGCGGATGCTCTGTGGAGGATATCGTGGATGTGGTGGCCATCGCCGCGGTCAAAGCGCAGGCGTAAAGCACTTTCCGGGAGGCGTGCAGAGGAACTCCTCCCGGTTCATGCGCGCAGCGGGCGCAGCCTGCCGCGCTCTTTGTTTTAACGATTCGAAAGCGGAGGTTACATTCCATGAAGATTCTTGTCATCAACGCAGGCTCCTCCTCCCTGAAATACCAGCTCATCGACATGGACGACGAATCCGTCAAGGCCAAGGGCCTGGTTGAGCGCATCGGCATCGAGGGCACGCACTTTAAGCAGAATGTCCTTGGCACGGACAAGGTCATTGAGTTTACACGCGACATGGCCGATCACACCGAGGCTATTTCCGCCGTTCTTACCGCGCTGACGGACAAGGACAACGGCGCGATTGCCTCTCTGGATGAGATCGGCGCGTGCGGCCACCGTGTGCTCCACGGCGGCGAGACATTCAAGGAGTCTGTGCTCGTGACCGAGGAAACCATGAAGGGCATTGAGGAGCTGGTTCCCCTGGGACCGCTGCATCAGCCGGCCAACATCGCGGGCATCAAGGCCTGCCAGAGCGTCATGCCCACCAAGCCGAACGTGGCTGTGTTTGACACGGCCTTCCACCAGACCATGCCGGAAAAGGCGTATCTTTACGGCGTGCCGTATGAATACTATAAGACGCTCAAAGTGCGCCGCTACGGCTTCCACGGCACCAGCCACCGCTTTATCGCGGGGGAGACGCCCAAATATCTGGGAAAGAAGCCGGAGGATTGCAAATTCATCATCTGCCATCTGGGCAATGGTTCCTCGCTCAGCGCCATTGTCGGCGGCAAGGTGGTGGATACCAGCATGGGGCTGACGCCTCTTGAGGGTGTGCTCATGGGCAGCCGTTCCGGTGACGTGGATCCGGCCGTGCTGGAATACATCATGGACAACACGGGCATGGACATCCACCAGATGCTCAATACGCTCAACAAGAAATCCGGCTTTGCCGGCCTTTCCTGCTCCAGCGATATGCGCGATGTGAAGGCCGCCGCGGCCCAGGGCGACGCGCAGGCCAAAGCGGCGCTCGACGTGTGGACCTACCGCATCCAGAAGTATATCGGCGCTTACAACGTCGCTGTCGGCGGGGCGGACGCCATCGTCTTTACCGCCGGCATCGGTGAAAACGACTGCGATGCCTGCGCGGATGTGATTGCGGGCCTTTCCTTCATGGGCGTGAAGATCGATCCCGAAAAGAACAAGCGCGGCGTGTGCGGCATCATCAGCGCGGAGGATTCCACCATCAAGGTGCTGCGCATCCCGACCAATGAGGAGCTGCCCATCGCGCGCGACACGCTGAGCATTGTCTCCAGGCTGTAAGAAGGCAACGGGCAGGCGGGGCCGCTCTTTCTGCAGGCGTGAAAGAAGCGTGGAAACGGGAGAAATCGGGCGAAAGTGCAAAGAAGCCGGCTGTTTTCGATAAAATCAGCTGAAAATGACATTCCGCTTGACAAGCCTGAAGAAACTGCGTATAATATGGAACGGTCAACTTTGAGGTGAGACGATGAGGCTGGATATCACAAAGGGCATTCAAAGGAAAGGCGTCGAAGTCCCCTTTGATCTTGTGGAATCCTGGGGCGAGGATCGCTGGAACGGCGATACGGTCACGTATCTTCGTCCGGTCTCCTTTTCCGGAACTTATATGCTCGCCGATGAGACCGTCCTTGTGCGCGGGATGGCCCGCGCGCTGATTCAGTCCCCCTGTGCACGGTGCCTCGCGCCCGCACAGACGGCCGTGACTGCCCGGGTTGAAGAGGCCTTTGTCCGCGATTCGGGAGAGGAAACGCCGGAGGGGACAGAAGATTCGTATCCATACACGGGGCATGTGCTTGAGCTGGACGATGCGGTGAGAACTGCGCTTTTGCTCGAATTGCCTTCACGCATTCTCTGCAGAGAGGATTGCAAAGGCCTGTGCGCTCAGTGTGGCGCGAACCTGAATGAAACGACGTGTTCATGCCAGAAGGATCTGCCTGCCAGAAATCCTTTTTCGGCATTAGCATCTTTGCTGAACGAGGATGAGGAGGTGTAAACAATGGCTGTACCGAAGGGGAAAATTTCCAAATCCCGTGGCCGTATGCGCCGCGCGAACTGGAAGCTGTCTGCGCCCAGCATCGTCAAGTGCCCGCGTTGCCAGCAGATGAAACTTGCCCACCGTATCTGCAGGCACTGCGGTTACTACGACGGCAGGCAGGTTATCGACATGGAAGCTGAAACCGCTTCCGAGAAGTGATTGGCTTCATACCCCCGGCTTTTGCCGGGGATTTTTTATTATGTCAATCCGTCTTGCAAGGCGTCATTCCGGGCACCGGTCTGCAAAATTTGCAGCGTTTTGCCGGGGATGAAACCGGCTTTTCTGCGGAGGGCTTGACAGGCTTTCACAGGCGCGATATAATCAACTTGCTTTATAAATAAGATTGATAAAGGAGGGAAAAGCGCATGTCCTCGTCGGATCTGCGCCGCGGACAGCATCTGCGCCGTCTGCGTATGGAGCTGATTGCCATGCGGCGCGCAACGCGCGCACAGCTTTCCGAGCGCACCGGCCTGAGCACGATGACCGTGGGCAAACTGCTTGCCGAACTGGAGGCACGCGGCGAGGTTCGCCAGGATGAGCAGGAGACGGGAACGGGCGGACGCCCCTCGACGGTGGCTGCATACAGGGAGGATTTCGCTCATTTTGCGGCCGTCAGCGTGCGGCAGGAGGCGGAGGGAAACGCATTTACATTCTGTGTTTACAATCTCTTCGGTGAGGAGATCATGCGCAAAGAGGCGGTGATCAACGATGTGCGGGAGGATAGCTTTGATGACTGGCTGACCCGCGCCGCGCTGCGCGGATGCCGCCTGAAGCTCGTTGTTTTTGCGCTGCCGGGTGAGGCGCAGGGGGATCACATCTTTGTGTGCGATTTTCCGGCCCTGCTTGGCGAGCGCTTTCTGCCGCGCATCCGCGCCCGTTTCGGGGTGGAAACGATTTTTGAAAACGATGTCAACACGGCGGTTTTCGGCCATGGTTTCGGTGAGCGGGAAGAAGGGGTCTATGCAGGTCTTTACTTTCCCATGAAATTCGGGCCGGGCGCAGGCGTGGTGATGGATGGAAAAATTCTGCATGGATGCCGGCATTTTGCGGGAGAAATTGCCGCTCTTGAGGGGCAGAAAATGTGGCAGTCTCTCGATTATGGCGATGAGGCCGGGCTCTTGGAGCCCATTGGGCGGCTGGTGCTGATCTATTGCTGCGTGATCGCTCCGCAGAGCCTGATTCTCTACGGCTCCTTTTTTACCCCCGATCTCATGAGAAAGCTGAGCACCCGGGTTCAGGAGCAGCTGAGCGGGCAGTATGCCGGGCAGATCACATCCTGCCCGAGCATGGCGCGGGATATCCGGCAGGGGGCAAGGCGCCTGTGCATGCGCCGCATGCAGGAATGGCTGCGCGGCCAGGACGGCTGCTTTTGACAGACAAGACGGCGACGACAAGAGGTCAACGATATCGAATGGAGGATTTACTTCATGGTTTCCATGGCGCTGCTTTCAATCATTTACATTTCCTTTATCAGCTTGGGCCTGCCCGATTCGCTGCTGGGCAGCGCATGGCCAGCGATGAGCACGGCGCTCTTTGCCCCGCTGTGGGGAGCGGGCCTCGTGCAGATGCTGATTTCCTTTTGCACGATTGTGTCAAGCCTGAACAGCGCGCGGCTCATCCGCCGGTTTGGCACGGGCAGGCTCACGGCCGCTTCCGTGACGATGACGGCGCTGGCGCTTCTGGGCTTTTCCCTTGCCCGGCACTACGCATGGCTGCTCATCATGGCGATCCCGCTGGGGCTGGGCGCGGGCGCGGTGGATGCGGCGCTCAACAACTATGTCGCCCTGCACTGCCAGGCCCGGCACATGAGCTGGCTGCATTGCTTCTGGGGAGTGGGCACCATCGTCGGGCCGATGGTCCTCTCCGCCTGCCTTTCAATGGGATGGGGATGGCCGGCCGGATACCGCACAATCGGCCTGATGCAGTGCGCCGTCTGCGCGCTGCTCTTTGCCACGCTGAGCCTTTGGAAGCAGGAACAGATGCACGATGAGGAGCAGGGGGCCAACGTCCTTTCGGTTTCCCAGGTGCTTGCTCTGCCGGGAGCCAAACAGGGAATGGGCACCTTTCTTTGCTACTGCGCGGTGGAATCGACGCTCGGCCTCTGGGGGGCGACCTATATGTCTGTCGTCAGGGGAGTCAGCGAAGCGGCGGCGGCATCCTGCGGGGCCCTGTTTTATCTGGGCATCACGATTGGGCGCGCCATTTCAGGCTTTATGGCCATGCGCCTTCTGCCCAGGCAGATGGTGCGCATCGGCCAGGGCCTGCTCATCGCCGGCTGCGTGCTGATGATGATCCCGGCGGGAAGCGCGCTGTCCATCGCGGGGCTTCTTCTCTGCGGGCTGGGATGCGCGCCGATCTATCCGAATATCCTTCAGGATACGCCTGTCAACTATGGCGCAGCCAATTCCCAGGCCGCCATCGGCGTGCAGATGGCCTTTGCCTACGTCGGCTCCACGTTCACGCCGTCCGTGTTTGGCGCGCTGGCCGGAATAGGCGGCTATGCATGGATGCCGTTTTTCGCGCTGATCCTTGCGGTGCTGATGATCGCTCTGTTTACCGCACAAAAACGGATCGTGCAGGCACGCCGAAAGGATCCCCGAACAAAAGCATGGTTTGCATGAGACCATGCGAAGAAGGGCCAAAAGGGAGGCGGTTCATTCTCTATTCAGGCCCATTTTTTCAGCCATCCTGAGCCCGAAAGGCGTGCCTGCGACGCCGCCAAGGCCGGTTTCCCGCAGGGAGACATCCATCTTATTCCCGACATCGCGCATGGCGAGGATCACCTCATCGGGCGGCACGGCGGAGCGGATGCCGGCAAGCGCCATATCGGCGCTGGACATGGCAATCATGGCGCCTGCGGCATTGCGCTTGACACAGGGAACTTCCACAAGCCCCGCCACGGGATCGCACACGAGCCCCAGCAGGCTTTTGATGGAGATGGCTGCTGCATGGCAGAGGGCCTGAGCATCCCCGCCGCCCAGATAGCACAGCGCGGCTGCGCCCATGGCGCTGGCGGTGCCGATTTCCGCCTGGCAGCCGCCGGATGCGCCGGCGATGGAGGCTTTGGCCGCTATGGCCTGACCGATGGCGCCCGCCACATACAGAGCGCGGATCATCGCAGAATCGTCAAGGCCCTCCCGCTCCTGATAGGGCAGAAGCACGGCGGGCAACACACCGCAGCTGCCCGCCGTAGGCGCGGCGACGATGCACTTCATGCAGGCGTTGCATTCGCCCATTTCAAGAGCCAGTGCAATCACACGGCCGATATATGTTCCGCAAACGGATTTTCCGGCGGAAACATAGGCGCGCATCTTCGCGCCGTCCCCGCCGACCAGGCCGCTCTGGGAACGAAGGCCGGGGTCATAGCCCGCGGCGGAGCGGCGCATGGAGGCATACAGCGCGTGCATCCTCCTCAGGGAGGATTCGCGCGAAACGCCTCGGTCAAGGCAGTCGTCCTCAAGAATTGCTTCAAAGGGATCCTTCTCTTTACACGCCTCCATCAGCGAGGCCAGGGATTCGATGGCCATATCCGTTTCCCGTTCCTTTCTTCTGCCGCATTTTCCCGTCACAGGGGCGGCTCCATGTCCTTTTCACGGTCGATGAACGTCACGCGGGTGATGCCCTCGCTTCGCTCAAGCCAGGCAATGCCGTCTTCAGGCACGGCCTTATCCGTTTCAAGAATCATGACCGCATTGCCGCCGGGGTGATCCCGATACAGCTGCATGGTGGCAATGTTCACGCCCTTATGCGCGAGCATGCCCGTCACATCGCACACATGGCCGGGCTGATCAAGGTTCTGCACAATCAGGGTGGGAAGATCGCCGGAAAAGTTGGCGCGCAGGCCATTCATCTCCGTCACCATGATGCGGCCGCCGCCCAGAGAGGCGGCGGTCATGTTCAGCATTTTCCCGCCCTGGGAACGCAGGCTCAGCCGGGCGGTGTTGGGGTGTTCCGCCTCGAGCTTGGAACGCGAAAAAGAAAAGGAAAGCCCCGCTTCTTTGGCAAGCTCAAAGCTTTTTGCAATGCGCTCATCATCCGGCCTCATGCCAAGGAGCCCCGCGATCAGCGCGCGGTCGGTTCCATGGCCGCATCCCGTGGCGGCAAAGGAACCATAGAGCGTAATCTGAGCGCGGACCGGCGCTTCTCCCAGCAGCCTGCGCGCCATGCGGCCGATGCGCACGGCTCCCGCGGTATGGGAACTGCTGGGGCCGACCATGACCGGCCCCAGAATATCAAACAAATTGATGAAGGCCACCTCGCTTCTTCCGCCGTGATCCGGCATCGGATATTCTTGCGGTTATCATAGCAGAAAATGCAGGCGGATTCAACCGCATGGGCCTGGATTGCGGCAATTTTACCCAATTTGCGGGATGCGGGCGATTCCCTCTATGAAAACGCGCCGCAATGCGTTACAATAGATCCGATAAGACTGTGAAACGCAGGGCGCGTGCGGCGCCATGCAGAGATGGACGGGATGTGGACCATGTTTTCCTTGCTCGGCGGCTCCGGCCGCCCTTTGATTGTGTTTGATTTGGAGTGGAATCAGAGCAGCTATACGCCCAATCACCGTATGCCGCATGAAATCATAGAGATCGGCGCATGCCGCGTGGATGAAAAGGGGCGTGTTATTTCCCGTTTCAGCGAACTGGTTCGCCCCCGGCTCTATAAGCGGCTTGACAAGCATATCCGTCAGGTGACGGGGATCACCGAGGCGGAGCTGCAGAGAGGACGCCCGTTTTCAGAGGTATTTGCGGATTTTGCCGCCTGGTGCGGCCGGGATGCGCAGCTGGTCACATGGGGACGGGACGATTACCCGGTTTTAAAGCGGAACGCCGCGTTTTTCACGGTATCCATGCCCTTTGATCCCCCGCTGGACGCCCAGATGATCTTTGGCTTTTGCTGCCTGGGCTCAGCACACCAGCAGATGAACCTGCACGCGGCCCTTGAAAAGATGAATGTGAGCATCGAAGTGCCCGCACACCGCGCCGTATACGATGCCGAATGCACGGCGGCGCTCTTTGCCCCCATGGATGAAGCGCTGAGAGGGCTTGACGCATCCAGGCGCGCCCAGCTGGATGCCCTGCTTGAACGGGAAAGCCGGATTGCAGGCTCCGTGCTGTTTTCACGGCCCACGCCTTATGTCTATCAGACGGACGCGCTGGCGGACAGAAAGCTGATGTCCCTGGCATGCCCCGCATGCGGGGGACGCACATCGTTTGACACGCCCTGGTTTGACAGCGGGCGGGAGCGGTACATGGCCCTGTCCGTCTGCCCGCGGCATGGCTTTGCGCTGGGGCAGATGCACTTTAAGCGCGCGGCGTCGGGCGCGCTGGTCATGCATCAGCGCGCATATCCTGCCAGCGAAGAAGAGATTTCCGACGTGCGGGAGCGATACAGGCTCTATCAGCTCACGCCGGTGAGAAAGAGGCATCACCGCCTGAACATGGAGGATGCGCTCAAAAAGCATGCGCAGGAGCCCAAAGAAGAAAAAACCCCCGTCTGACCAGAGCGGGGAAGAAGAGAAGCCGCCTTTTCCCCTTGCGGGAAAAGGCGGCTTTTTGCCGCGCGGGAGAGGCCGCAGCAGGCGGAACCCTGCCCGGGGTAAGGCCCGGATGCGGGCCGGCAAGGCCCCAAATCCGCGCAAAATACGATTCATCCCTTTCCGAAATCCCTTTTCTGCCTTATAATGAGAAATCATGAATACCGGATTTCTCGGATGAACCAAAGAAAGGAAGATGCATATGGCCGTTCACATCCTGGAAGAAGCGCAGCGCTGCCTTCACTGCAAGGTTCCCCAGTGCCAGAAGGGATGCCCCATTCACACGCCGATCCCTCATGTCATCCGCCTGATGCTCGACAAAAAGCTTGACGAGGCGGGATGGATGCTCTTTGAAAACAATCCGCTGACCACGGTATGCAGCCTGGTGTGCAATCATGAAAACCAGTGCGAGGGGCACTGTGTGCTGGGAAGAAAGGGCGCGCCGGTGCACTTTTCTTCCATCGAGCATTACATCTCCAGCACATACAGCAACAAGATGGTCAAGGGTCCGGCGCCTTCCAACGGAATCCGCGTGGCGATCATCGGCTCCGGCCCGGCGGGCCTGACCATTGCGGTGATCCTCGCGCGCAAGGGCTACCAGGTGACGATTTTCGAGGGGAAGGATAAGATCGGCGGCGTGCTGCGCTATGGCATTCCGGATTTTCGCCTGCCCAAGTCCGTGCTGGATGACTTTGAATACCGCCATCTGCGGCTCAAAGGCATCAAGGTTCGCCCGAATACCACCATCGGCGGGGCCATCGGCATTGACGATCTCTTCCGTGACGGCTATAAGGCGATCTTTGTGGGCACGGGCGTGTGGCAGCCCAATGCGCTTCACATCAAGGGGGAGACGCTTGGGCATGTCCATTTCGCGATCCATTATCTGAACAATCCGGACAGCTTCCATCTGGGCGAACGCGTGATCATCATCGGCGCCGGCAATGCGGCCATGGATGTGGCGCGCACGGCGGTCCGCAAGGGTGCGCGCGAGGTGGTGTGTTTTTCCCGCACATCAAGCGTCGCCGCGTCCAGGCATGAGTTTGACTATGCGTCGCTGGAGGGGGTCACATTCCTGTACAACAAGGCGCCGGTCGAGATCGTGGACGAGGGCGTGATCTTTGAGGATGTTGTGGAGCAGCCGGGCGGAATGTTTGCCCATGTAGAGGGAAGCCGGGCGCTTTACCCCGCGGACAGTGTGATTATCTCGATCAGCCAGGGACCGCGCAACCGCATTGTGAACACCACCAAGGGGATTGAGGTCAATGCGCGCGGCCTGCTTGTCACCGATGAGGAGGGGCGCACGACACGGCCGGGCGTGTTTGCCAGCGGCGACGTGGTCAACGGCGCGCGAACCGTGGTGGAGGCAGTGGAGCACTCCAAGCATGTGGCCGAGGCCATGGATGCCTATATGCGGGATCTTTCCTGAGAGGTGCAGGGCCGTCAGGCCATCTCATCGCGAAGCGCGTCGATGATGTTCGCCCGGCGGATTTTTTCCGTCGCATACAGCATGGTGAGAAGGATGATCCCGAACACGCCGATCACGCTGATCCCCATGCTGGCCCACGGAAAGACAAAGTGGATCTGCGCGCCCCCGTCTGCCATGCCCCGGTGGATCAGATAGGCGAGCACACAGGAGAGCGGAAGGCCGATCAGAAGGGTCCAAAGGCCGTAGAGGGCGCATTCAAAGCGCATCATCCGGTTGAAAGCGCGGTCGTCCATCCCCACCGAACGCAGCATGGCCAGCTCGCGCCTGCGCAGCAGAATGTTGGTGGAAATCGTGTTGAAAACATTGGCGATGGCAATCAGCGTGATCATGGCGATGAATGTATAGGCAAACACGTTGGCGATGAAGACATAGTTGCGGCTCTCTTCCAGCATCCGGTTCATGTTGTATACCGTGCACACGCCGGCCATGCCCTCCTGCTCAATCCGCTCGGAGAGGGCCGCCGCGCTCTGCGTGGATGTGTCGGAGAGGAAGGTCAGGCCCTGGCTGGTCACGAGGGTATCCTCTGTCATCAGGGAAGATTTCAGGGAATAGGGTGCGATCACCTGAAAGGAATAAGGCAGATCTTCGGCCGGCGTGAGAATCGGAAGACAGTCCGGCGGAACAAAATCGGCAAAGGTCAGGCGGAGGAGACGGCCTGGACCGGCCCCGGATGCGCAAAGGGGTGTGACGGTCAATTCCATGCCGGAGGAGACGAAAAGATTGGGAATTTCGGACGCTTCCAGCTCCTGGCCGGCCTTCACATCCAGCTTGGCGCAGGCAAGCAGTTTTGCATCTTCACCCGTATAGGCATCCGCGGGCAGCCCCAGGCTTTCCAGGATATCCAGATAGGCGCTGTCGTTTAAAAACTGGATGGAGAGGGTGAGCGAAACGGGTTCATCGGATGCGGGTACAGGCACGTCCTGCCAAAAGCTTTCCGCCAGATCGTCCGCGCGAACCGTGGCCGTGCCGGTGATCTGGGTCTGATAGCCGCTTTCACGCACGCCGTCCGTATCCCGGAGCGCTTCGTAAAGCGCCTGCATCGCATCGTCCTCCAGGTTTTGTGTGGATACGCCGATATCATAGGTCGTAAAGACCGTTGCCTGCCGGGCCGCCTGCTGCAGATCGGCGACAAAGGAATGGGTGCAGATGAACAGCACCACGCTCAGGATCAGGGAAAGCACGATGCTTTGGTAGCGCCCTCTGTTGCGCCTGAAATTTTTGAGCGCCAGCATGCCCTCCAGGCCGAAGAGGCGCCGAATCCAGGGGGACGTCTTCATGTCCTTTCTTTCCACCCGGATCTCCCGGGTCTGACGGATGCAGGCCATCACAGGTGTGGCGGCCGCCTTTCTGGCCGGAATATACGCGGAAATCAGGATGGTGACCAGGCTGAAGGCCGCCGCGGCGATCAGCACGGGGATGGAGAGACATACGGTCAGCGGAATGCCGCTGTAGAGGATATCGCCGAATCTCTGCTCAACGGCGGACATGACCAGATGAATGCTGCCAAGCCCCACGAGAATCCCGGCGGGAATCCCGGTGGCGCCGATGCAGAGCCCTTCAAAGAGCACCAAATGGCGCAACTGCCGGGGGGTTGCGCCCACCGAGGCGAGGATGCCGAACTGCTGCATGCGTTCATTGAGCGAGATCTTAAAAGCATTATAGATCAGAAAGACAGAGCCGGTGATGATGATGGCCATCACCATGCAGCCGATTCCATATAAAAGCGTGGTGAACAGCCTGTCGCTGGAAAGCCCCATGAACCGCAGCACTTCATCGTTGATCACATAGGGTTCGGTCTGAGAATGCACATAACGGGAGAGGGTGAAGGGGTTTTGAAGCGCGACAAAGGCGCTCAGGCTCCCCATGGGCCCGGCTGTATCCGCCACGGTGAACAGGGTGTAGCCGGGCGCGGACCGCTCCTCAAACGCGGGCCGCTGGCAGATGCCCACCACGGTATAGGTCTTTTTCACGAGGGGAACCAGCCTCTCCCCGGCGCCGCGATAAGCATCATGCTGGCAGAGCGTTTCATCCCCGGCGCGGCGGATTCCGACGGAAAGCGTGAGCGTATCGCCCAGGGCGATCTCCACGCCCCCGTTTGCCGCAACGTGAGCCGGAACGAGGATTTCTCCGCTGTTTTGCGGCATTCGGCCCGAAAGAAGCACGATGGGCAGCGTGCCGGCGGCTTCTTCCCAGCTGAATCCGGATGGAAATCCGGCGAGAAACAGATAGGGTTTGTCCGGGTTTTTGCTGCCCTCGAGCCAGGCATAGCCGATATTTTCGAATGCGGCGACATGGGAAACCCGCGGATCCTCCCGCTGCTTTTCCATCGAGGAGGCATCGGTATGGGGAAACGAGACATGCCAGTCGCCGTATTTTGCGGCGGCGCCTCTTGTCATGTAATCAAGAAGCGAGACGCCGAATGTACAGACTCCGGTGATCAGAGCGGCGGAAAGAAGGACGCCGATCACCGTCACCAGCGTCTGCGTGCGGTTTTTTTTCAACCCCTGCAGGGAAAGCCTGTGGAAAACATTCATGCCCGCGTCCCCTGCCTTTCATCCCGAATGACCCGGCCGTCGGCGAGGGTGATGATGCGGTCGGCTTGAAGGGCGATGTTCTCATCGTGCGTGACGAGAATCAGCGTCTGCCCATATTTCCGGTTGCTCTCCCGCAGCAGGCGGATGATCTCATGCCCGTTGCGGCTGTCCAGGCTGCCGGTGGGCTCGTCAGCCAGCATGACGGCCGGCGCATTCATCAACGCGCGTCCGATGGCCACGCGCTGCTGCTGGCCGCCCGACAGTTGATTGGGCAGGTGTTCCCTTCGATCCTGAAGGCCGAGCAGATTCAGCAGCTCTTCAAGCCGTTCTTCCTGAACCCGCCTTCTGTCCATCAGGATGGGCAGGGTGATGTTTTCCACCACGTTCAGCGTGGGAATGAGATTGTGGAACTGATAGATCAGCCCCACCTGCCGCCGGCGGAAGATGGCCAGCTGCTCGCTGTTTTGGGCATAAACATCCTGGCCGTCAAGGCATACCTGGCCGCTGGTGGGCATGTCCACACCGGCCAGAATGTGAAGCAGCGTGGATTTGCCTGAACCGGAGGAACCAACGATGGCGGTGAATTCCCCCTTTTGGAAGGTAAGAGAAACGTGGTCAAGGGCTGTGACCCGATTTTCATCCCGCCCATACACCTTACACAGATCCTGTGTTTTCAAAAATTCCATGAGACGGACCTCCTTTTTTGACCGGTCTTGTCGATCTGTCCCTATGATAGAACGGGATGCTTACATCTTCGTGACGTTCAGGTGAGAGATTCGTCACTTGGGGAAACGAATGGTGAACAGGGCGCCGCCTTCGGGATGGTTTTTGGCAGAAACCGTGCCTCCCTGCCGGGTGAGGATCATCCGGCAAAGCGCCAGGCCGATTCCATAGCCCGCGGTGCCGCCCGGATTCCCCCGGTAAAACCGGTCAAACACATGGGGCAGATCCGCGTCCGAAAAGCCCGATCCGCTGTCCCGGAGGGTGATTTCCGTAAACAGCGGCGTATCCCGGCAGGCGATGGCAATCCGCCCGCCGTGCCCCGCGCTTTCCATGCAGTTTTTGAGGATGTTCTGCAGCGCCTCCGAAAGCCAGAGCCGATCGCCTGTGATCCGGATTTTTTCCGGCACATTCAGACGGAGGGAAACGCCTCGAAGCTCCAGCGGAATCGCAAGCGGACGAAGGGCGGTCTCTATCAGCTCTTTCACATTCACCGGTTCTCTGGCAAAGGAGACGATGCCCGCGTCAAGCCGGGAAAGCTTGAGCAGGGAGGTGATCAGCCAGTCCATGCGCGCAAGCAGCTCTTCGGCCTCCCGCAGAAGGCCGGCGCGCCCGCGCTCATCGGGCGTGTTTTCAAGCAGCGTCAGGATCAGGCTGATGGATGTGAGCGGCGTGCGCAGCTGATGGGCGATGTCGGCCAGCGAATCGGCCAGATGTTCCCTGTCCTTTTTCAGGGCGTCGTTCTGCTCACGGATGCGCTGCGTCATCTTGGCGATCTCGGTTTGCAGGATCGAGAGCTCGCCCTCCTCCGCCTCGCGGATGCACAGACGGTCTGCATAATGCAGCACGATGTCAATCTGCCCGGCCAGTTCAGCCAGGCGTCTGTACCGCGCCCTGGTGAATGCAAAAAACGCCGTGCCAAAGGCGGCGGCGCAGAAAAAGGCCATGAGGCCGGCGGCCGGATGGAGAGCAAAGCCCCCGGCCGCGGCCGCGAACGTAATCCCGGCGAACAGCAGCGAAAACCGGCGTATTTCCCTATTGCGAAACATGGCGGCCTCCCAATCGGTACCCGATCCCGCGCACGGTCAGGATGATCTGCGGATCCGCGGGATGATCCTCGATTTTTTCACGCAGCCGCTTGATGTAAACGGTCAGCGTGTTGTCGCTCACAAACTCTCCCGCCGCGTCCCACAGTTCCCGGAGCAGGCGCTCCCGCGTGAGGATGCTTTCAGGGTTGTTGATCAGGATGAGCAGAAGGCGGTATTCAAGCGCGGAGAGAAAGACCTCCCGGCCGCCTTTTTTCACCACCCCGCCGGCCAGATCGACGGAAAGATCACCCCTTGTAAAAACCGAACGGGACCGGCCGCTTTTCCGCAAAGCCGTTTGAATCCGGGCGATCAGCTCGCGGGGACGAAAGGGCTTGATCACATAATCATCCGCTCCCATGTTCAGCCCCGTCACCACGCTTGCCTCGTCGCCGGAGGCGGTCAGAAAGATGACCGGGATCGGCTGCGTTTCCCGGATCTGCGTGCAGACGGAAAATCCGTTTCCATCCGGCAGGGAGATATCAATCAGCGCCAGATCGAAGGCATGCTGATCCAGAACAGCCACGGCTTCCTCCCGCGTGGCCGCATGAATGAGGTCAAACCCCTCGGCGAGGAGCAGAAGCGCCAGGTTTTTGGCAATGGCCGGATCATCTTCGACAAGGAGCAGCCGTTTCATCCATCTTTCCCCCTTTATAAGCGAAGGTCTTCTTTTCTCCCCCTTCGGGGGGAGAAAAGCGTTTTAGCGTTTTATCAACGGCGGGATGTGTTTTTTCTTCCGGGGAGAGAACTCGTTTGCAGGCGGCCTGAAGGCATGCTATAATAAGCGCGCCCGGCAACCGGGCAATCGAAGGTTCTTCAGCCCTTCTCTTTTTGGAAGGGCCGCGGTCCCGCATCTGTTTTGACACAGGAGGTTTGAGCATGACGACCCTGCGCTTTTCCTTTCCCGCGGCGGATCCCTTTATCCTGCGCGCTTCCAACGGGCTTTACTATCTCTATTGCACCCATGAAGACGGGAGCGGCTTTCCCGTGCGCTCTTCCCATGATCTGGTGACATGGACGGATCATGGCCTGGCTCTGTCCGCTTCGCATGCCCGCTGGGGAACGGGCTGTTTCTGGGCGCCGGAGTGCTATGAGATCGGCGGCCGGTATTACCTGTTTTACAGCGCAGACTGGGCCTATAATCCTACCGGTGCGCTTGAAAACTTCCGCATCGGCGTAGCCGTCGCCGACACGCCAACCGGCCCCTTTGAGGACATGGCGGACAGGCCCCTGTTTGATCCCGGCTATCCCGTCATCGACGCAAACGTCTATGAGGAAGACGGGCGCTTCTACCTGTATTATTCCCGATGCTGCTATGAGCATCGCGTGAACGGCCTGGAAGAAAGCTGGATCTACGGGGTGGAGCTGCTGCCGGATTTCACCGGCATCCTGGGCGAGCCCGTGCTGCTGCTTCGCCCTGAACAGGCCTGGGAAGGCCGCTCAGCCGCGGCGACGGGCAGGCGCTGGAACGAGGGATCGTTCCTGATGAAACATGGAAAGACATATGTGATGACCTATTCCGCCAATTTCTTTGGCGGGCCGGATTATGCTGTGGGCTATGCCGTGGCTGAGCATCCGCTGGGGCCCTATGCCAAGGCCGCGGAAAACCCCATTCTGGAGCGTGGCGGCGATGTGACCGGCACGGGCCACAGCTGCATGTTTGACGGGCCGGACGGCGGGCTGATGATCGCCTATCACGGCCGCACCGAGCAGACCGGTCAGGCCCGCATGGGCTTTCTTTCCCCCGCCGCATTCACGCCCGAGGGAAAACTCGTCATCTACCGATAAATCCAAAAATCCAAAGGGAGAGAAAAAATTTTTTTTCCTACCCTGGCCGAAAGAGGGGCGGCTTCGGCGGCCATGTTTCCCGGTTCAGTCCGTGATTTCCACCCGCCGGCTCTTTTTGAGCACAGGCGCGAGAAACTGCCCGGTGTAGCTTCCCGGGCACGCGGCAACCTCCTCCGGGGTCCCCTCGCACACCAGCGTGCCGCCGCCGTCTCCGCCCTCCGGGCCCAGGTCGATCACATAATCGCAGGCCTTGATCACGTCGAGATTGTGTTCGATGATGAGCACGGAGTTGCCGCCCTGGGCAAGCTGGCGCAGCACGCCGACAAGGCGTTCGCAGTCGGCCATGTGAAGCCCTGTGGTGGGCTCGTCAAGCACATAAAAGGTTTTGCCGGTCGAGGTGCGCGAAAGCTCTGTGGCCAGCTTGACGCGCTGCGCCTCGCCGCCGGAGAGCGTGGTGGAGGGCTGGCCCAGCTTGATGTAGCCCAGGCCCACGTCATAGAGCGTCTGCAGCTTGCGGGAAATGCGCGGATAGGCGTCAAAAAACGCCAGCGCCTCTTCCACGGTCATGTCGAGCACATCGGCGATGGATTTGCCTTTGTAGAGCACTTCAAGCGTCTCACGGTTGTAGCGTTTGCCCTTGCAGATCTCGCAGGGAACGTAGATATCGGCCAGAAAGTGCATCTCAATGCGCAGGATGCCGTCCCCGGAACAGGCCTCGCAGCGGCCGCCGCGCACGTTGAAAGAGAAACGGCTTTCGCGGTAGCCGCGTGCTTTGGCCTCCGGCGTGGCGGCAAAAACCTTGCGGATCATGTCAAACAGGCCCGTATAGGTAGCGGGATTGCTGCGCGGCGTGCGGCCGATGGGGGACTGGTCGATTGCGATGACCTTGTCAAGCTGCTCAAGCCCGGTGATGCCGTCGCAGTCGCCCGGCCGCGTGTGCGCCCGGTTGAGGTCGCGCTGGAGCGTCTTGTAGATGATCTCGTTGACCAGAGAGGATTTTCCGCTGCCGGATACGCCTGTGACCACCGTCATCACGCCCAGAGGAACATCCACCGAGAGGTTTTTAAGATTGTGCGCCCGCGCGCCCCGCACATGCAGGAAGCCCGTGGGCTCCTTCCGGTGAACGGGCACCGGTATGCCCCGGCGGCCGGAGAGATACGCGCCGGTGATCGACTCCGGGCAGGCCATGATCTCCTCGGCCGTGCCCTGCGCGATGAGGCGGCCGCCGTGCTCGCCTGCGCCCGGGCCGATATCCACGATCTGGTCTGCGGCCAGCATTGTATCCTCGTCGTGCTCGACGACGATGAGCGTGTTGCCGATGTCGCGCAGGTGCTTGAGCGTCGCGATCAGCTGCGCGTTATCGCGCTGGTGCAGGCCGATGGAGGGCTCATCCAGAATATAGAGCACGCCCACGAGGCTGGAGCCGATCTGCGTGGCCAGCCGGATGCGCTGGGCTTCCCCGCCGGAGAGCGTGCCGGCTGCGCGGGAAAGGGTGAGGTAATCAAGCCCCACATCGGAAAGAAAGTGCAGGCGCGCGAGAATCTCCTTCAGGATGGGCTCGGAGATCATCGTATCCTTTTCCCCGAATGAGAGGGAGGAAAAAAAGCGGCGGGCTTCGCGCACAGACAGATCGGACACATCCGCGATGGATTTTCCGCCCACGGTCACGGCCAGGATTTCCGGCCTCAGGCGCCGGCCCCGGCAGTCCGGGCAGGGGGTCTGGCTCATCAGGGATTCATAGTAGGCCTTTGTGGCGTCGCTCTGCGTTTCAGCGGCACGCCTCTCCGTGCTGGGGATGATTCCCTCAAACGGCGCGGAGAACGTGTGTTCATCCCCGTTGGGCCGGGTATAGTGGATTTTGAGGGGCTCGCCCTTGGTGCCATAGAGCACGACGTCGAGCGCCTCTTTTTTCAGGTCGCAAAGGGGCGTATCCAGGGAAAAGCCGTATTTTTCCGACAGAGCCTGAAAAAACATGCCCGCCTGCGTGCTGGGATCCAGGTTGGACCAGCCCATCACGGCAAAGGGATTTTCCCGCAGGGATTTTGTCCAGTCGGGCACGATCAGATCCGGATCGATCTTCATCTGCACACCCAGGCCCGCGCATGTGGGGCACGCGCCAAAGGGGCTGTTGAAGGAGAAAGAACGCGGTGTCAGCTCTTCGATGGAAATGCCGCAGTCCGGGCAGGCAAGATTCTGCGAGAAGAGCATCTCCCGCTCCCCGGGACCGATGTCTGCCACCACGATGCCGCCGGAGAGCGCCAGCGCAGTTTCCAGGGAATCCGTCAGGCGGCTGCGGATGTCCTCGCGCAGGATCAGACGGTCGACGACGACCTCGATGGTATGCTTTTTCTGTTTGGCAAGGGCGGGCGCCTCGGCCACGTCGCAGACCTGCCCATCCACGCGCACGCGCACAAAGCCCTGTTTGGCAATGGATTCAAGCACCTTGACATGCTCGCCTTTTTTCCCGCGCACGATGGGCGCCAGCAGCTGAAGCCGCGTGCGTTCGGGCAGGGCGAGCATCTGATCGACCATCTGATCCACCGTCTGCCTGCGGATCTCCCTGCCGCATTTGGGGCAGTGCGCAATGCCCACGCGCGCATAGAGCAGGCGCAGATAGTCGTGGATTTCCGTGACCGTGCCCACAGTGGAACGGGGGTTTTTGCTGGTGGTCTTCTGATCGATGGAGATGGCGGGGGAGAGGCCGTCGATGGAGTCCACATCCGGTTTCTCCATCTGCCCCAAAAACTGGCGCGCATAGGAGGAGAGCGACTCCACATAGCGGCGCTGGCCCTCCGCGTAAAGCGTATCAAACGCCAGAGAGGATTTTCCGCAGCCGGACAGACCTGTAAAGACGATCAGCTTGTTGCGCGGAAGCGTCAGATCAAAATTCTTGAGGTTGTTTTGACGCACGCCGCGGATCACGATGTTTTCCTGCATGGATGGCTCCTTTGTCTTGTGGCCGGGCCCTGTAAGAGTCCGGCTCACGCCTTTAAGTATTTGCTTCTTTTGCGCCGCTTGCGCTGAGGCAGGGAGACGGTTTCCGTCGGGATCTCCAGCGGGCTCTTCCCCTGCAGCTCAAAGAGCCGGTCACGCAGCTTGGCCGCGAGCTCAAAATCCAGGTTGGCGGCGGCCTGCAGCATCTTCTCCTCGGTGGAGCAGATGAGCAGATGCAGCTCATCCTCGGTCATGGCCTGCGGGGCCTGCCTGCGGGATTTCTCCTTTTCGCCCGGCGCATGCCCGATTTCAAGCAGGTCGCGCACGGATTTCATGACCGTGGTGGGCGTGATGCCGTGCGCCTCGTTGAAAGCCTGCTGCAGCTGGCGGCGGCGCTGGGTCTCAAAGATGGCCCTGTTCATGCTCTCGGTCATCGTGTCGGCATACATGATGACGCGGCCCTCGGCATTGCGCGCGGCGCGGCCGATGGTCTGGATCATGCTCACCTCGCTGCGCAGAAAGCCCTCTTTATCCGCATCGAGAATGGCCACGAGCGCGACCTCCGGCAGGTCAAGCCCTTCGCGCAGCAGGTTGATGCCCACCAGCACGTCGAACACCCCCAGGCGCAGATCGCGGATGATCTCCTGGCGTTCCATGGTCTGCACGTCAGAATGCAGGTAACGAACCCGGACGTTCATCTCCCCCAGGTAGGTGGTCAGGCTTTCGGCCATCTTTTTGGTCAGGGTGGTGACAAGCACGCGGTATCCCTTTTGCGTGACCTGCTGAATTTCCCCATAGAGATCATCCACCTGCCCGGTGGCGGGCCGCACGTCGATGAGGGGATCCAGCAGGCCCGTCGGGCGGATGATCTGCTCCACCACCTGCCCGGCCCGCCCCAGCTCATAGGCGGCGGGCGTGGCGCTCACGCAGACAAGCTGCCCGATGCGCTGCTCAAATTCTTCAAATCGGAGCGGCCTGTTGTCAAATGCGCTGGGCAGGCGGAAACCATAGCTGACCAGCGCTTCCTTGCGGGCACGGTCTCCGTTGTACATGGCGCGGATCTGGGGAAGCGTCACATGGCTCTCGTCGACGAAGACGATGTAGTCCTCCGGAAAGTAGTCAAGCAGCGTATAGGGCGCGTCGCCGGGCTGGCGGCCGTCAAAATAGCGGGAATAGTTTTCAATGCCCGTGCAGTAGCCAAGCTCGCGCAGCATTTCAATATCATAACTCGTGCGCTGGCTGATGCGCTGGGCTTCAAGAAGATCGCCGTTCTTTTTGAATTCTTCCACGCGCAGGGAAAGATCATGCTCGATGTTCCCAATGGCGCGGTCGATGACATCGCGCGGGGTGGCATAGTGTGTGGCGGGATAGATGGCCACATGCTGCAGAACCATCAGCGTGTGCCCGCTGACCACATCGATGCTTGAAATGCGGTCGATTTCCTCCCCGAAGAATTCCACACGAAGCGCGCTTTTTTCATAGCCGGCCGGGAAAATCTCCACCACATCCCCGCGCACGCGGAATGTGCCGCGCTCAAATTCGATATCGCTGCGGTCATACTGGATTTCCACCAGCTGGCGCACGAGATCGTCGCGCTCCAGGGTCATGCCCGGGCGAAGCGAGATCATCATGCCCTCGTATTCGGAAGGGTCGCCCATGGAATAGATGCAGGAAACCGACGCGACGACAATCACATCCCGCCGCTCGCGCAGAGCGGCTGTGGCGCTGTGGCGCAGGCGCTCAATCTCCTCGTTGACAGAGGAATCCTTTTCAATGTACGTGTCTGTGGAGGCGATATAGGCCTCGGGCTGATAGTAATCGTAATAGGAGACAAAATACTCCACCGCGCTGTCGGGAAAAAACTCTTTAAACTCCGCGCACAGCTGTGCGGCGAGCGTCTTATTATGCGCGATGACCAGCGTGGGCCGCTGCACGCGCTCGATGACGGAGGCCATGGTATAGGTCTTGCCCGATCCGGTGACGCCCAGCAGCACCTGGCAGGGCATGCCCTCCTGCACGCCGCGCGCCAGCGCCTCAATGGCCTGAGGCTGATCGCCCTGCGGCTTGAAGGGGGATTTGAGAACAAAGCGGCCTTCCTGCATTTTGACCTCCCATGCCGGGGCGCAGCCCCTGTGTTGACAGCCAACATTATAGCATAGAAGATAAAAGGGAACAAGCGTTCCTTTGCTTTTGCGGCAAAAAATTCGATGCAGCCTCAAAAGCCCGTCCTTTTCGGAGAAAAAAAGATGTTCTCGGGATGCATGGAATCCCAGAGCAGGGGGCATCGGAGCGCGGATCATGGGAGGGCGATGCCCTGACAGGCAGCCGGCAGATTTATAGATCAGGAAAGGTCAAACAAAAAATTTTCCTCCGGCCCTTTCGGGCAACGCTCAAACAGGCTCTGAAATGAACGATTGCCATGCCGGACATTCAAATTTGTGTTAAAGATGGGTGAAGCCGGCATGCGGATGAGCGGAAAACGAAGGCATTCTTTCAGATGAAAAGATTTGATATTCCGCAAAAAAATCTGTGCGAAAATACGGAAAAAGTGATATAATGTGAGTGCCAAGAGGCGGGAAAAAAGAAGCGCCTGCCTCGAATTGATGGACGACTTCCCGACCAGAAGGAGTGCTAAAAATGACTGCCATCCTCGTCTTCGCCGCGCTGATCGCTGCGAACGTCGCGTACTGTATCTATGACGGCCGCCGTGCAGAAGCCGCGCGCCAGATGGACGACTTTTATCGTGTTGAGTTTAAGAAGACATACGGTGCCAGGGCTGCTGAGGAGAATGTGCTGAACGGTTGGTATTAAGCGTGAGCCGGCAAAGGGCGGATGCCTGAATGCCTGAGCTCTTCCTGCGGACGGTTTATATAGATCGACGATGATGAAAAGAGGATTGCCTCAAACGGTGGAGGCAATCCTTTTGTTATGCTGGAAATCCTTTTGCGCAGAGCCGCAGGGTTACGGCCTTTCGCCGGGGATGCAGCCTGCCCTTCGGCGCTTCATGGGAAGCTCTGGCCCTGACGGATGAGGATGGCGGTCATCCGTGAGCAGGCGCATAAAAACAGGGCCATGGCAAGCGTGCGGATCAACGGCGCATAGCCGGTGAGAAGCGCCAGCACGAAGAAAAGCGCCTGGAGGAGAACGGCCTTGCGCGAGCGCCGGATAAACTGCCGGCTTTTTTTGGCCAGATAGAGTTTGTTGGGGTGCAGCGTCAGCGGGCGCAGATACAGCAGGGCAAGGCCCGCGCCTGCCAGCGCCACGCATCCGGGCAGGCTGTAAGGCAGAGAAAAGGAGACCAGAAAGACCAGCAGCCCCGCCGTCATGGTCAGAAAACAGCGCGTGTGCGAGTTGGCGTGATAGCCGCCGCCATATGTCTGGTTGGTATAAAACAGCGCGATGAGCAGCGCCGTTTCTGCCGGGCGCCCGGCGGCCAGGCCGATGAGCAGCAGCCCCAGCGTGCTTAAAAAGGTGTAGATCATCTGGGAAAGGCCATAGACATACACCGCGCGGGATTCCTCCCGAATGACGCCCCGCTTTTCAAGAAGGGAGATGACGGCTTCTGCGATTTGATTCATGAATGGACGCCTCCTCGTTTTCCGAAACATGGGGGAAGGGAATGGTCAGATCCGCATGAAAAAGAGGGCCGTGCGTGGTGAAAAAGCAGTTTCCGTTTGCCTCTCCGATGATGCGGCGTATGCTGGAAATGCCGATTCCATGAAAATCAGAATAGGAGCTCCTGCGTTTGGATGAACGCCAGATTCCTTTCTCCTGTTTCACGCTCTGAGGATTGCACGGGTTTTCGCAGACGATGCGGAACACGTTGTGGACACGGCTGAGGGTCAGGGATATCACAGGGGATGCATCGGGATGTTTCACACGAAGGGTCCCCTCAATGGCGTTATCCAGCAGGTTGCCCACAACCGCGCAGAATTTCGGCGGTTCAAGCGGCAACACATTCAGCGGGCAGGAGGTGAAATCAAAACGGATGCCGTGCGCCTTCATGGTCATCCGCTTGGCGGTGAGAAGCGCGTCCGCCATGGTGCATCCGGTTGTGAACAGGTCGCTCTTATCAAACTCGGCCCGGTAACTGCTCAGGTAAGCCTGCGCCTCCTGCGTTGCATTCTGCGTGATCAGGATATTCAGCGCATCGAGATGATGCCGGAAGTCATGCCGAAGCTGGATCAGGCCCTCGTAGATCCGCTTGAATTCTTCCTGATGATTCAGGGTGGAAATATATAAGCCGATTTCAAACTTGTATTGACTTTCACGTGCACTGCTTTCAGAGAGAAAGTGAAAGAGATGTATTGTCAGCATGGAGCAGACCAGGAGGCATGTGTTGCCAAGGATATAAACGGATGCCTCCCC
>DVMG01000041.1 GCA_018715105.1 Candidatus Ventricola intestinavium | reverse complement strand
ATTTTGCAGATGAGGAACGGGGCGGGAACTTTTTTCCCGCCTTATCCGTCTAAAAGGCATGGAGAGGAGGAAGCGCATTGGAGAGCGGGTTCATCAAACGGGCGCGCCAGGGGGATGGCGATGCGTTTGAGGCGCTGATGGGCGCATATGAAAAAAAGGTTTACTGCCTCTGCCTGCGCATGCTGGGAAATGCGCAGGATGGGGAAGACGCCGCACAGGAGGCCATGCTGCGCATCTGGCAGAAGCTGCCGCAATTCAGAGAAGAGTGCGCGTTTTCCACGTGGGTTTACCGCGTCACGGCTTCTGTGTGCACGGATGCGATCCGCAGGCGCAGCCTGCGCACGCAGCCCTCCCTGGAGGCAATGCAGGAGGAAGGGTTTGAACCGCAGGATGGTTCGCCCACCCCTCAGCAGGCGGTGGAATCCTCGGAGCGGCAGGAAGCGGTTAAGCGGGCGATTGATGCGGTGCCCGAACCGATGCGCAGCGTGTTTCTCCTTCGCGACGTGCACGGTTTGAGCGTGGAGGAAACCGCGCAGGCGCTGAATGTGTCAAAAGGGACGGTCAAGTCGCGCCTGTCCCGCGCACGGGAAAAGGTTGCCGCCGCGCTCAGGCAGAGCGGCGTATGTTTGGGGATGGAGGTGAGCCAATGAGGTGCGAAGAGCTGGAGGCCATCGTCTTTTCGGGCAGGGAAGCGACGGAGGAAGAGCGCGCCGCCATGCGCGAGCATGCCGGGACGTGCGAGGCCTGCCGTGTGCTGCTTGAGCAGGAGCAGCTGCTCAGGGGGGCACGGGAGCTGGATGCCTGCGTGCAGATGCCGGAATCCTTCACACAGGGATGGCGCGCGCGTGTCCGTGCCCAGGCGCATCAGCAGATGCACCGGGAAAAGAGAGGTTCCCGTGCGTCGGCCATGCTGCGCGGCCTAAGAAGAAGCTGGGTGCCCCGGGCCGCGGCCTGGGCATGCTGTGCGGCGGTTCTGCTGGGCGTGGGCGCGCAGTTGGGCGCCCGCCGGCAAAACGCGCAGGACACGGCCGCCTCGCAGGCAGTCTTCGACGGCGCAAGGGTGAGCAGCGTGGAAGAGGACACGGGCGCGGCCGGCGGCCTGGCGAGGACGCGGAGCATGAGCGCGGCGGATGCCGGCACGCAGGAAGCACGCAAGATTGTGCGCACGGCCGAAATTTCCCTGAACACGGATGCACTGGACGCGGCGGTTCAGGCGCTCAGGGAGCGCACGGCAGAGCGGGGCGGCAGCGTTACATCCTGTGAGATCGCCGGCACGCAGGAAGAGGGGCGAAGCGCTTATCTGGAATTGAGCGTGCCGTCTGGCGAACTGGAGCCCTTGCTGGAAGACGCGCAGGCGCTGGGCGAGGTGATCCGGCAAAGCAGCCGGGATGTGGACAGAACCGGAAGCTATCAGGATACGGCCGCGCGCCTTGAGAGCGCACGCGCTCAAAAACAAAGGCTGGATGAACTCTATGCTCAGGCGGAAAACATGGAAGACATCCTCGCCATCACGGACGCTCTTTTTGACGTGCAGGCGGAGATAGACAGCCTGGAGGGAGCAAGCCGGGAGATGGATGCGCGCAGCGACAACGCACAGGTATCGGTTTTCATCAGCGAGGAATCGTCCTCCGTCCGGCAGGGGCCGTTTTTCACCCGGCTTGCCGGCGCGCTGCTGGAAGGCGCGCAGGCACTGGGCTCTGGATTGGAAGAGCTGGCGCTTGCAGCGGCGTTCGCGCTGCCGGGGCTTTTCGCCGCTACCGTGCTGGCGTTCCTCGTGCTTGGCGGGATCAGGCATGTACGCAGACGAAAAAAAAGGCGGCCTTTCTGAAACCGCCCATGGTTTTTGACACAAGAGCACCGGATTTCAAAAAGCGGCGATGGATGCAAAAGACAGGAATTTGGAAATTTTCGGGAAGAAAAAAAGGGGATGTTTCGTTTTAATAGAGCGGACGCCCTGTGCACAGCGTCCGCAGGAATGGAAACCGCGAGGACACAAAGGCCCGCAACCGGGCTGAATTTTGAGGAGGAACACCATGATGAAAAAAATGACCGCTATGCTGCTTTCGCTTTTGATGCTGCTTACAGCGTCCTTCGCTCTGGCGGAGGAAGACGGCACACAGATCACCGTGCAGGGAACGGCCACCGTGACCGCAGCCCCGGACATCGTCAGCGTGATGGCCAACGCATCCATCACCGCCGATACCGTTTCCGAAGCGCAGGAGCAGATGAACGCCATCATCACCGATGTAACGGGCAAGCTCATCGAGCTGGGGGTGGCGCAGGAAGACATCATCACGCAGAACTATTCCTATTATCCGACCTACAACTATGAGGGCGAAAAGCGCACGCTCACCGGCTATCAGGCCAATCACACCCTTCAGATCACATGCCGGGATGTGGAGATGCTTGACAGCGTGGTCGGCGTGGTCACGGACAGCGGCATGAGCGAGATTTACGGCATCAGTTATGACGTCTCTGAGCGCGCGTCGCTGTATCAGGATGCGCTGGCGCTGGCCATTGAGACCACGCAGGCCAAGGCGGATAAGATGGCCGAGGCAAGCGGCAAGACGATCACCGGGCTGGTTGAGCTGCGCGAAAACGGGGGATATGACAGGGGCATCACCGTCAACGCGCTTGAAGACGGCGCCATGATGAGCGCACCCGCCGAGGCGGACGGCACGGGCATCCGCGCGGGCAGCGTCAGCGTGACGGCGAGCGTCACGGCCATATACGGGGCAAAGGGCGAGTAAGCAAGGCGCCCGAAGCCGGCCGCAATGGCAGAAAAAACGGAGTTCACAAGGGCTGCGAAGCGTTTGCCTCGCAGCCCCCTGATCTTTTTTCGCCGCAGCGTGCATACTCTTTTGCCCGGGAGAGGCTTATGAGGGCCGGTTAAGGCGCACGATGTTGCCGCCGACGGCGCAGAGCTTATCCTCAATGTGGCAATAGCCCCGGTCGATATGGCCCGCCTCATCGTCTACGAGGGTTTCGCCCTCCGCGCAGAGGCCGGCCAGGATCAACGCGGCGCCCGCGCGCAGATCGGTGGCGCGCACCGGCGCGCCGGTCAGATAGGGCGTGCCCTCCACGACGGAAACGCGGTTTTCCACCCGGATGTGCGCGCCCAGCCGCGCCAGCTCTGCCGCATGCATAAAACGGTTTTCAAAGATCGTTTCCAGGAATACGCTGGTGCCGGGTGTTTTGCAGGCCACCGCCATCATCGGCGCCTGAAGATCCGTCGGGAAGCCGGGATAGACCATCGTGCGGATCTCGAAGGGCTGCTTGGCGCGGCCAAAGACCATCAGCCCGCCCGGGGTATCCTTGATGTGCACGCCCGCCTCGCTGAGCTTGAAGAGCAGGGAGCGAAGGTGTTCGGCACGCGCTCCGCGCAAAAACAGCTCGCCGCCTGTGATGGCACAGGCGCAGGCCATGGTGCCCGCCTCGATGCGGTCGGAGATGGGCAGCCACGAGGTGCCATGCAGCTCGCTGACCCCCTCAATCACAATGGTTGACGTGCCCGCGCCGGAGATTTTTGCGCCCATGGAGGAGAGGAAAGAGGCAAGGTCGACAATCTCCGGCTCTTTGGCCGCGTTTTCAATGCGTGTGGTGCCGTGCGCCAGCGTCGCGGCCATGAGCAGGTTTTCCGTTGCGCCCACAGACGGCATGTCAAGGTAAATCACGGCGCCGCGCAGGCATCCTGTCAGCGTGACGCCGCCATGGTCAAAGGCCACTTTGGCGCCCAGCGCGCTCATGCCCTTGAGATGCTGGTCGATCGGACGCTGGCCGATGGCGCAGCCTCCGGGAAGCGGAATGCGTGCCTCGGAAAGCCGCGCCAGCAGCGGCCCCAGAACGAGCACGGAGGCGCGCATTTTGCGCACATCCTCTTCATCCTGCGGGTTTTGGAGGTTGGAGGCATTGAGGATGAGCGCATCCGGCTCGCGCTTCACCTGACAGCCGCAGGCTTCCATCAGAGAGCAGAGCGTATGTACGTCCGTCAGATCCGGCGGATGTTCGATGCGCACGTCTTCGCGGGTCAAAAGTGCGCCGCACATGATGGGCAGCACCGCGTTTTTAGACGTGCTGATGGGTATTTCTCCCCGCAGTGGCGGGCTTTCGCGTACCGCATAGTGCGCCATGAGAATCCCTCCGATATTTTCGGCTTTGCGGCGGCGAACCCGCCTGATGGCAGAGTATGCCACGGCGGGGCGATGTGTCCGCGATGCCGCAAGAGGATTTTCTCCTTTCCGGGCGCGGCTCATGCCGGCGGCAAAAAGCAGGCACCTGCGGCATTTTCATTTTATGCTGGAAGGCGCAACTTGGCCACAGCTTTAAAATTCCGGCTGAAATAAGCAGAGAATTCCACGTGCCAAACCCTGTCTTGGCAGCGCTGGAAACGCAGGCTTTTCAGGCGTGCGCCTACCATGGCCAAGCACGCCCAGGCAAAACAGGAAAGCCGGGCAGAAACCAACTTGAAGGATGAACCGCGGCTTTCCGCAAAAACGAAAGAAAAACCGGTAAAAAACGAAAAAATCGAAATCAAAACCGGGGAATGCGCATTTGCAATTGCATTTGCGGCCTGAATGGTGTATTGTAGTAAGGTGTGAAAAAACCGGCGCAATCCCATGCGCAGGCAAAAGAGGAGCATGATAGAGCATGAGCGACTTCATCGACGTCCCCTCCATATACGGCAGCCATGTCTTTGGAGACAAGGAGATGCGCGAGCGTCTGCCCAGAGCGGTTTACAAGAGCCTGAAAGCCAGCATGGCGACCGGCAAGGAACTCGACCCCGTTGTTGCGGATGCCACGGCTGCGGCCATGAAGGAGTGGGCCATTGAAAAGGGCGCCACCCATTATACGCACTGGTTCCAGCCGCTGACGGGCACTACCGCGGAGAAGCACGATTCCTTCATCAACCCGCAGGAGGGCGGCGGCGTCATCATGGAGCTGCGCGGCAAGGAGCTCATCAAGGGCGAACCGGATGCCTCTTCCTTTCCCTCCGGCGGCATACGCGCCACGTTTGAGGCGCGCGGCTATACCGTTTGGGATATCACCAGCCCGGCTTTCCTCTATGACAATGGCAACACCCAAACGCTGTGCATCCCCACTGCGTTTTGCTCCTATACGGGCGAGGCGCTTGACAAAAAAACCCCGCTTCTTCGCTCCATGGAAGCCATCGGCAAGCAGGCTTTGCGCATTTGCCGCCTTTTCGGCGACACAGCGACGCAGAAAGTCATTCCCTGCGTCGGCCCGGAACAGGAATATTTCATCGTCGATCGCCAAACCTATCTCAGGCGAAAGGATCTCATCTTCACCGGGCGCACGCTTTTTGGCGCGATGCCGCCCAAAGGCCAGGAGATGGAAGATCACTACTTCGGGGCGATCAAGGAGCGCGTGAGCAATTATATGAAGGACGTGGATGTCGAGCTGTGGAAGCTGGGCATCCCCGCCAAGACGGAGCACAACGAGGTTGCGCCCGCTCAGCACGAGCTTGCCCCCATCTACAATACGGCCAATGTCGCCACGGATGAGAACATGCTCGTCATGAACGTCATGAAAAAGGTTGCCCTGCGGCACGGGCTTGTATGCCTGCTTCATGAAAAGCCGTTTGCGGGCGTCAATGGAAGCGGAAAACACAACAACTGGTCGCTTGTGACGGACACGGGAAGCAACCTGCTCAACCCCGGCAAGGAGCCGCAGGAAAACTGGCAGTTTCTTTTGCTGCTGGCCGCCGTGATGAAGGCGGTGGATGAACATGCGGGCCTTCTGCGCGTGAGCGCGGCCAACCCCGGAAACGATCACCGCCTCGGCGCAAACGAGGCGCCGCCGGCCGTCATTTCCATGTTCCTGGGCGAGCAGCTGACCGCCGTGGTGGAGCACATCATCCAGGGCAGCCACGAGAGCGTGCCCTCTGCCTCGATCATGCGGGTGGGCGTGTCCACGCTGCCTTTCATCCGCCGGGATGCCACCGACCGGAACCGCACATCGCCCTTTGCTTTTACGGGCAATAAATTTGAGTTCCGGATGGTTCCTTCCTCCGGCTGCATCGCCGATGCCAACGTGGTGCTCAACACGATTGTGGCCGATGCGCTTGGCGCGTTTGCCGACGAGCTTGAGCAGGCGGAGGATTTTGACAGCGCCATGAAGGCGCTTGTGCGGCGGGAAATGACCGCGCACCGGCGCATCATTTTCAACGGAAACGGCTACACCGAGGAGTGGCTTGCCGAGGCGAAGCGCCGCGGACTGCCCAATATGCGCAGCATGGTGGATGCCATTCCCAACCTGATGCAGCGGGAATCCATCGAGCTGTTCAAGCGGCAGGGCGTTTACAGCGAGAAGGAGCTGCTCGCCCGCGCGGGGGTGCTCTGCGAGCTCTACGCCAAGACGGTCAACATCGAGGCGCTGACCATGATCGACATGGCCGGCAAGGATATCCTCCCGGCTGTGATCCGCTATACGACCTCGCTGGCCTCGTCGGTAACGGCCGTGGAGAGCGCGGGCGCGGATGCTTCGGTGCAAAGGGAGCTGCTCGCGCGCGTGAGCGTGCTGCTCAGGCAGGCCAGCACGGCGCTGGCCGAGCTGCGCCGGTGTCAGGAAAAGGCCGTTACGCTGACGGGCATGGAGCAGGCGCGCTATTATCACGATGAGGTGTGCCGCGCCATGGAAATCCTGCGCGCGCCCGTGGATCACCTGGAGATGATCTGCGACAGCGAGATCTGGCCGATCCCCACGTATGGCGATCTGCTGTTCAACGTGTGATGTGGGATGGCATGAATGGGATGAGGAAAGACACAGGATGCGGGGAAGGATTCCTGCGCGCGCTGCCCTGGCTTTTGCTGGCGGCGGCCTATGCGGCATCCGTCGGCTTTTTCGCCTGCTATGGCATGCATAACCTGGATGCGGACATGTCCAGCGAGATGATCTATGCCGATCTGCTCAACCGGGAGGGACGCCTGCTGACCGACAGCTGGTATTATTCTTCCGAACTGCGCACGGTCAGCCCCGTGCCGCTGTATCAGCTGGGCCTGCTTCTCTTTGATTCATGGCATGCCGCGCGTGTGTTTGGCACCGCGCTGATGCTGGCGGGTATCCTCGCTTCGTTTTTATTCTTTGCCCGCAGGGCGAAGATGGGAGAAGCGGGCGTTTACATGGCCGCCGTGCTGGCCATGCCGTTTTCAGAGGTGTATGCCTATGTCGGATTTCTCAATGGCGGCTATTCGGTTTATCTGATGCTGGTGTTTGTGCTGCTGGGGCTTGTGCTGGGCCTGGCGGACACAACAAGGCGGCTGCCTGCTCTGGCGCTGATTGCCCTGCTGAGCTTCTGGGGAGGCACGGGCGGGGTGAGGATGATGCTCTTTCTGGCCGTGCCGCTGGCGGCGGCCTATGCGCTGGAAGCCTTTGATGCGATGAGGCGGCATGAGCGGCTGAAAGACGCCATGCCCGCGCGGCTGCGCTGGCCGTTGACCGGCGCCATGGTGGCCGCGGCCATGACGGCCCTGGGATACCTTCTCAACGACCGTCTGCTCAGCGGGCTGTATGACTATGTGCAATATGACCAGACGGGGCTGGCCATGCCGCAGTCGGATCTGTTTTTTGCACAGCTGACGGGGATCGCGTAGTTTTTTGGCTACCGGGAAACCAGCCAGATGCTCTCCGTGCGCGGCCTTTCCAGCCTTCTGGCCCTGCTGATGATGGGAATCAGCGCGCTGACGCTGATAGAGATGCTTCTGCGGCGGCGGGAGGGGAAACTGCCCGCGCATCAGCGTGTGCTCCTGCTCTTTACGCTTTTTTCCGTGGCGCTGGGTGTGGTGATCAACGCGCTGACAGAGAATTACTTTGCGCGCTATTATCTGCCCGGACTGCTGATGCTGATTGTGATGATGCTCCTGTGCTGGCAGGGAACGCAGTGCCGCATGCGTGCGCTGCGCCGCCTGGTGCCGCTGGCGCTGTGCGGGGTGTTTGCCCTTGAGTCGGCCATTTTTCTTCGCCAGGAACAGCGCACGTCCCCGGCTCCCTATGAGGAGGCGGCAAACTGGCTGCTTGACAACGGCTATACGCAGGGGTTTGCCACGTTCTGGAATGCGGCGCCGCTCACGGAGGCAAGCGATGGCGCGATTACGGTTTACACCATGCCCGATTCTTACTGGCAGGATGACTTCAAGCGCCTTGAACTCAACCGCTTTCTTCAGGAAAAGGCCAACATCGCGGCCGTGGAAAACCGGGAAGTTCAGGGACCCGTCTTCGTGCTGCTTACGGCCGAGGAGCTCGCTCAGGGCGTGCCCTATGCCCAGGATGCCTATCTGGCGTGCAGGCTGAGCGCGGGGAATATCTATCGATATGAAGATCTGGCGGCCCTATTGGCCCTGCTTCAGGATCCCGAAGGCGGCCCGAAGGAGTGAAAGGATGAAGAAAAAGCGGTCGTTCCTGGACGCCCTGCCGTATCTTACGCTGGCGGCCGCCCTGATCTGGGCGGTGGGCCTCTATGCGGCGTATGGCCGCCATAATCTGGATTCGGACATGTCCAGCGAGATGGTCCTCGCGCAGCTGCTCAACGAAGAGGGAAAACTGATCACCGAGAACTGGTATTACTCCACAGAGCTTCGGGTGGTCAGCCCGGTGCCTGTCTATCAGCTGGGGCTGCTTCTCTTTGACTCGTGGCACGCCGCGCGCACCTTTTCCGTTGCCGTGCTGCTTGCGGGCGCGGCCGCATCCTTCCTGTACCTGGCGCGGGGAGCGGGAATGAGGGAAGGGGCGGTTTATGCCGCCGCCGCGATCATCCTGCCCGTGAGCGAGGCCTATGCGTTTTTGTTTACGTACGGTGGGTTTTACACCGTGTACTTCATGCTTGCCTGCTGGATGTCCGGCCTGGTGCTGCGCCTTGGCATGCCGGGGCGCCGGTTTTTTCGCCTTGTGCTTCTCTTCCTGCTGGGCATCTGGGGCGGCCTGGCGGGCGTGCGCATGCTGATGATCTGCGGCCTGCCCCTGGGGGCGGTCTGCGCATGGGAGATGGCGCAGCGGCTGAGAAGATGCGCATCCCTGCGCGAGGCCCTCTCCTCCGAGCAGGGATGGATGGCGCTGGGCGCGGCCGTGGGCCTGACGGGCATGCTGGCCGGCTATGCGGTCAATACCCGTGTGTTCACCGGCCTTTTCCACTTCAGCGGCTATGACCAGGAGCCGGTCTCCACCTTTGCGCTGGGAAGGCTTGTGGAGCAGTTTGAGACGCTGTTTCCCTTCTTCGGTTTCCGCAGCGATGTGCCTCTGATGTCGGTGCAGGGCGTGGCCAGCCTGGCGGCGATCTGCCTGGTTTTCCTTTCCTGCGCGGCGGTGCTTGTGCTGCTGCTGGGCGGACTTCGCCTTCAGCCGCGCACGCGGTTCGTGCCGCTCTTTGCCTTGTTTGCCGTGGCGTCAGGCATGCTGCTCAATGGGACGACGAACCGGGCCGGTTCCGTCTATACGGTGGCCTATTACATCGGCGGGGTGCTGCTCGCCGTGGCGTCGGCTTTTCTGCTGCTGGAACGGGCGCCTGTGGAAAGAAGCGTGCTGCGCGCGGTTCTCATGCTGGGCTCGGCGGCATTTCTTTTCGTATCGGGAGCCTGGACGGCGGGGCTGTTTCTGTTTGCGGGGCTGCTGCTCTTCGTGCTGCTGGCCGGGAGAAAGGCATCCGGCCGGGGTGCGCGCGTGTTGGCCCTGCTGGCCGCGTGCGCGACCGGCCTGGGCATGGCCGCGGCGGCATGGAGCGGCGGGGGAACGCCATATGGCGGGGTATTCGGCGCGATGCTGCTGGCCGCATGCGTCTATGTGCTGCTGGAGGAGACGGCCTGCCGCACGAAGGCCGTCAAAAACGCGGGGCTGCTGCTGCTGACGCTCTGTTTTGCCCTTCAGGCCGGCAGTTATAGGAGCGGCACGCTGCGCACGCAGACGGCGGATTACGAAGAGGCTGCGGCGTGGTTGGTGGAAAACGGCTTTACGGCGGGATTTGCCTCCTTTTGGAATGGAAACGTGCTCACGGAAGCGAGCGACGGCGCGCTGGAGGTTTACGTTTACAACAGCTGGGAGGACACACAGCCGGGCGAATGGCTTCAGCGTGTTTCCCACACACAGACCCTGCCGGAAGGGCGCGTGTTTGTCTATGTGGACCCGATTGAGGATGGAGGCACGGCGCCCTGTGCGCTGGAAGCGCATCAGGTCTACCGGACGCAGGGCGGCGGCCTGATCTATGCGTATGACAGCGCGCAGGAGGTGGCGGCGCTTCAGCGCGGGGAAGGGCCGGCGCAGAGCGGAAATCCGGGCTGATTCAGCCCGGAGGGGCCGGGCCCGGATCCCGAGCCGGACTCGGATCGGACGGATTCGGATCGGATAAGAAACGCGGATTCTGACAAAATAAAAGATCAGGGATGGAGGAATGTGCAATGTGCGGCATTGTGGGATATGTGGGTGTTCAGCAGGCGGCGCCGATTCTGCTGGCGGGCCTGTCCAAGCTGGAATACCGGGGCTATGATTCGGCGGGCATCGCCGTGCGCGATGAGGCAAACGAACATATCGAGGTTGTCAAAGCCAAGGGACGGCTCAAAAATCTGATGGATATGACCGACTCCGGCCGGGCGGTGCACGGCCTGTGCGGGGTGGGCCACACCCGCTGGGCCACCCATGGGGAGCCCAGCGCGGTCAACGCGCATCCGCATTATTCCAGGGAAAAGCGCGTGGTGGTGGTGCACAACGGCATCATCGAAAACTATCAGGAGATCCGGGACAGCCTGATCCGCAAGGGATATGCATTCAAAACGCAGACCGATACCGAAGCGGCGACCCTGCTGCTTGACAGCTATTATGCGGAGGCGGGCAAAAAGGGGCTGTCGCCGCGGGAACGCGCGCTCGATGCCATCCGCAACATGATGATCCGCGTGCGGGGCAGCTATGCGCTGGGCATCCTCTTTGGCGACCAGCCGGGAACGCTGTATGCCACGCGCAAGGACAGCCCGCTGATTCTCGGCCGCTGTGACGGCGAGCTGCATGGGCATATGATTGCCTCGGACGTGCCGGCGGTGCTCAGCTATACGCGCAGCGTCGTGTACATCGACAACCTGGAGATCGCGTGCCTGACCCGGGATGAGATGCATATCTACAACATCGACTGCGAGGAAATTGAAAAGCCGGTTGTGGAGATCAAGTGGGATGCCGCTTCTGCCGAGAAGGACGGGTATGAACACTTCATGATCAAGGAGATCCACGAGCAGCCGCGCGCCGTACGGGACACGCTTTCCCCCCGCATCAAAGAGGCCGAAGACGGGACGAAGAGCATTGATCTGAGCGAGACCGCGCTGACGGATGAGGACCTGAAGGGACTTTCCCGAATCCTGCTGATCGGCTGCGGCTCGGCCTATCACGTGGGAATGGCCGGCCGGTATGTCATCGAGCAGCTGGCGCGCGTTCCCTGTGAGGTGGATCTGGCCAGCGAGTTCCGCTACCGCAATCCCCTCATCGACCCAAACACCCTGGTGATCATCATCAGCCAGAGCGGGGAGACGGCCGACAGCCTGGCTGCCCTTCGCCTTTGCAGGGAGAGGGGGGTGCGCACGCTGGCGGTAGTCAATGTGGTGGGATCCTCCATCGCGCGTGAGGCCGACAGCGTGATGTACACCTGGGCGGGGCCGGAGATTTCGGTGGCCACCACCAAGGCGTATTCCACGCAGCTGGCTACGCTGTATCTGCTGGCCACCCGGCTGGCCGCCGTGCGCGGGCAGATCGACGCCGCGCGCGAGCAGAGGCTCATAGAGGCCATGCTCGCCCTGCCGGATCAGATCGAGCGCGTGCTCTCGGACAAGGAACGCGTTCAGTGGTATGCCAACAAGATGGCCAGCTGCAAAGATGTGTTTTTTATCGGCCGGGGGCTTGACTATGCCATCAGCCTGGAGGGCAGCCTCAAGCTCAAGGAAATCAGCTACATTCATTCCGAGGCCTATGCCGCAGGCGAACTGAAGCACGGCACCATCAGCCTGATTGAAGACGGCGTGCTTGTCGTGGCCGTCGCCACGCAGCCGGAGCTGTTTGAAAAAGAGGTTTCCAACATGGTGGAGGTGCGCAGCCGGGGCGCCACGCTCTTTGGCCTGACCAGTTACGGCCAGTATGCCATTGAGGACACGGTGAACTTCACCGTCTATGTGCCGCGCACGGAGCCGCTGTTTGCCACGTCGCTGGCCGTGGTCCCGCTGCAGCTGCTGGCCTATTACATCAGCTGCGCCAAGGGCCTGGATGTGGATAAGCCGCGGAATCTGGCCAAGAGCGTGACGGTGGAGTGAGTCCCGCAAGAGGGACGGATTTTCGGGCGTATTAAGCCGGGGCGGCTTCAGCCATGTGCTGAAGCCGTTTTTTATGGAAATCCGTTTGCGCCGCTTCGGCCCGGGCGGATGCCGGACTGCTGAAATCCCGGGATCGTGTATACAGAAAGCCGAAGGCTGTTTTGTTCGCTGTGAAGCAGCGTACGCATATCCTGCCCGGATCCCTTAAAAGAAAACGATCTGAGCGAAGGAAACGAGGCTTCTTGCTGCCGCGCCCCGCATCGGTTTAACAACTGTTTAAGGATGGGGGTGCGGAATGTGATATGCTGTGCATGCACAAACGTGTAAAAGGGGGCGTTTTCATGACCATCAGGCAGAGAATGGCGCGTGCCAACCTCATTATGCTGGTGATTCCGGTCGGGATTACGGTGGTTTTGCTTGCGCTGGGGATCGCCATCACCCTGCTGCTGCTGCAAAACATCTATCTCCCGCAGATGGGATTGACCCTGAGGGATCTGCACGATGCGGGGGAGTGGCTGGAGCACGTGTTTTCCGGGCTGAGGACATTTGGCGCCCTGTATATGGCGGCGGTGGTGCTGGCGATTCTGGCGTCCGTGGCCTTTACCCATGTGTATCTGACACGCTCCCTTTTCCGCCATCTTTCTGAGCCGCTGGATGCGCTGGTTGCGGGGGTTGAGCGCATCCGACAGGGCAATCTGGATGCGCCCATCGCCTATGGCGCGCAGGATGAATTCAAGGCGGCCTGCGACGCGGTGGATCTGATGGCGGCAAGGCTCAGGGCATCCCTGGAAGAACAGCAGGCACAGCAGCAGAAAAAGCAGGAGCTTTTTGCGGGCCTTTCGCACGACCTGAAAAGTCCCCTGACCACCATTCGGGCCTATACGGAAGCGCTGCTGGAAGGGATTGCGCGCGATGAGCCGACGAAGCAGCGGTATCTTCAGACGATTTACACCCGGGAGACCGAGATTGAGGCCATGGTCAACCGCCTGTTTGAGCTGGCGAGGATGGGGGTCAGCGAATATCCGGTCTGCCTGGAGGCGATGGAGGCGGGAAGCGAAATCCGGCGCATGGCAAAGGCGGTGGATGCCGGGGATATGACGGTCTCGTTCGGCCCGCTTGATGCCGGCGCCGTTTGGGCCGACAGGCAGCTGCTGACGCGGATTGTGGCCAACCTGCTTGACAACAGCCGCAAATATGGCAAAAAAGGGGAGGCACGGGTGAGGATTGCCGTAAAGGCAGCGGGAGACGGGATGGAGATCACGTTCAGGGACAATGGCCCCGGCGTGCCGGAAGAGCAGCTGCCCCGGATTTTTGATGCTTTTTATCGGGGAAGCCCTGCCAGGGAGAAACCGGGCGGCGGAAGCGGCCTGGGGCTCGCGGTCGTCAAAAGAGCGGTTGAACAGATGGGGGGAACCGTCGGCGCCTGCAACGCGGAACAAGGCGGGCTGTGCGTCACGCTGCGGTTGCCGCGGGCTGAAGAAAAGGAGGCAGAGGATGAGCAGAATCCTGATCATCGAGGATGACGAAGACATTGCCGCTATCGAGCGCGACTATTTGGAACTGAGCGGATACGATGTTCAGATCGCGCCGGATGGCCCGAACGGGCTGCGCATGGCGCTGGAAGGACGCTTTGATTTGATCCTGCTGGATCTGATGCTGCCGGGAATGGACGGCTTTGCCATCCTGCGCAGGGTGAGGGAAAAGCTGGACATCCCCATCCTGATGGTGAGCGCCAGGGGAGAGGATGTGGATAAAATCCGGGGCCTCGGCTTTGGCGCCGACGACTATATTGAAAAGCCGTTTTCTCCCAGCGTGCTCGTGGCGCGGGTGAAGGCCAATCTGGCGCAGTATCACCGCCTCAAACCGGAAAAGAACGATTTGGAGCACCGGCTGGCGGCGGGACCGCTGGAGGCGGATCTCCGGGCAAGGCGCGTCTTTAAAAACGGAGTGGAAATCCCGCTTAAAAACAGGGAATACGAGCTGCTTGTGTTTTTCATGCGGCACCGCAACCAGGTTTTCAGCCGGGAAGATCTGTATGAAAGGATCTGGGGGCTTGAGTCCATGGGAGACAACGTGACCGTGGCGGTGCACATCAACCGCCTGCGGGAAAAAATTGAGGATAATCCCTCTTCGCCTGTGTGGATACAGACCGTATGGGGGGTGGGATACCGCTTTTGCGGCGGCTGACCGGATCAGAAGACCGTGTTTTTCTTTCCCGGAGAGGGGGAGGAAAAGCGCGGCCTTTTTTCGGCAGACGCGCGTTTAAACTCCGTTTAAAACCTCAGGACTGTTCGTTTAATGTGCCGCTTTATAATGGGGAAGGCGGGGCCGGGCGATCCGCTCAGAAACTTCTGCGGACGGACCGGCCCACAGGAAAGGAGGACAAAAGCGGCATGCAGGAGAAGATTCGGGGGCTGACGGCCCATGAGGTGGAGCAGAGGAGGGCGCGCAAAGAGGGAGGGGAACCGCCGCGGACGGTTACCAAATCAAACGCGCAGATCATCCGGGAAAATGTGTGCACGCGCTTTAACTTTCTGAATTTTGTCCTTGCCGGGCTTCTGTTTGCGGTGGGCGCTTACAGCAACATGGCGTTTATCGCCATCATTGTGCTCAACATTCTGATTGGCACGGCGCAGCAGCTCAAGGCCAAGCGGCTTGTGGACGGGCTGTCCATCCTCAACCGGCCGGCGGTCACCGTGGTGCGCGACGGCCAGCATGAGACGGTGGAACCCGAACAGATCGTGAAAGACGATGTGGTGCTGCTTGAAAGCGGAAGGCAGATCTGCAACGACGCCGTGGTGCTGTCCGGCGAGATGGAGGTCAACGAATCCCTGCTGACCGGGGAGAGCGACGCCGTGCTCAAACGGGAGGGCGACACGCTGCTCTCCGGCAGTTCGGTGATTTCGGGAAAATGCTATGCACAGGTCACCCATGTGGGCCGCGAAAACTATGCCGATGCGCTGGCCGAAGAGGTGCGCAAAGAAAAGCAGGAAGATTTGGAGCTGCTGGGGGCCATGAAAAAGGTGACGCGGCTGACCAGCGTGCTGATCGTGCCCCTGGGCGTTGCGCTCTTTCTGGAGGCAGTGCTGCTTCGCCATGCGGCGGCGGGGGAAGCCGTTGTCGCCTCTGCCGCCGGGCTTTTGGGCATGCTGCCCAAGGGGCTGGTGCTGCTGATCTCGGTGTCGCTGGCCATGGGGGTTGCCCGGCTGGCCGGAAAAAAGATCCTGGTGCAGGACATGCATTCGCTGGAGACCCTGGCGCATGTGGACGTGCTCTGCGTGGATAAGACGGGCACCCTGACGGACGGCAACATGCATGTCGGCCGGATCCTGCCCCTGTTTGAACGCGCGGATGAACCCGCGGTTTCCCAGGCACAGGCCAAGGAGCTGGCCTGCGCTTATCTGGCCGCCTGCGAAGAGGAAAACGCGACGATCCGGGCGCTGAAAGACGCTTTTCCGCCGCGGCCGGCCGGGCGGGTATCCACAACCATCCCCTTTTCATCCCGGAGAAAATGGGGCGCCGTCGGCTTTGAAGGAGTGGGAACGGTCTTTGTCGGCGCGCCGGAGCGGCTTTTTGCACAGATGCCGCCGGAGGCGGCGGCCTGGATGGACGAGGGGCTTCGCGTGGTGGGGATCGGCTTGAGCGGCGGGGAATGGAACGACACAGCGGCGCTTCCCCCGCAGATCCTGCCGCTTTACGCGATCGCGCTGGAGGACGGCATCCGCAAAAATGTGCGCGGCACCCTTTCGTTTTTTCGCCGGGAAGGGGTGGACGTCAGGGTGATTACCGGGGATTCTGTCAGGACGGCCGCTGCAGTTGCAAAAAAGGCGGGATTGGCCCGGTGGAGGGAGGCGGTTGACCTGTCCACCCTGGGGGACGAGGCGGATTATGACCGGATCAGCCGGGAATACGCCGTGTTTGCCCGCGCCACCCCCAAGAGCAAGCAGCAGCTGATCCGGGCGCTCAGGCGCCAAGGGCACTGTGTGGCCATGACGGGAGATGGCGTCAATGACCTGCTGGCGCTGAGGGAGGCGGACTGTTCCATCGCGGTGGCGGAGGGCAGCGATGCCAGCCGGCAGATTTCCCAGATCGTCCTGCTCGAATCCGATTTTACCCATCTGCCTCAGGTTGTGATGGAAGGGCGCAGGGTGATCCACAATGTGACGCGCACGGCGGGAGTCTTCTTCATCAAGACGATCTACTCGGTGCTCGTGACCCTGTTTTGCCTGGCGGCGAACAGGCCGTTTCCCTTTATTCCCATTCAGATCACACTCATCGACGCGCTCATGGAGGCCTATCCCTCCTTCCTCACCGTGTTTGAATCGGATATCCGGCCAATCCGGGGCCGCTTTTTGCCAAGTGCTTTTTCAAGCGCGCTGCCTTTTGCCCTGGCGGTGACGGGAATGATCCTCTATGTTTCGCTGACCTCCCCTCTCGCTGCGGAAGCAAAGGGCACGATCCTGTATCTGCTGCTGATCCTTACATCCATGGCGGCGGTGGTGAAAAGCTGCATGCCGCTGACCCGCCTGCGGGGGTTCATCTGCCTGACCATGGCGGCCGGAACAGGCGCGGCCCTGTGGCTTTTCCCGTCCGCGCTGAGGATTGTGCCGGTGACGCCCGAGATGGCCCTGTATCTGCTGCGCGTATTTTCGGCGGGCATGGCGGGGCTGATCGGGATGCTGGCCGCCCAAAGAGCGCTTCAAAAAGCGCGTTCGTGACGCGGCTGTTTGCCTAAGCAGCACTTTCGTTGATGATGCGTGTTGCTTTTCCGGAGGTTGTGGGAATCTTTTCTCCCTTCGGGGAAAAAAGCGTTTTGTCCACGCTCTGGCGCGTCCATGAGGCGGAAATCCCCGAAACGCCGTGTGCGGCGCACGCAAAACGGGAGGGGAAAGCCGATATTCCAATCCGAAAAGGTTGCGAAAAGCCCGCGATGATGCTACAATATACAATACGCGGCACTGTGGGGTTTGCCGGATGCGCAAGAGAACCCGCGCCGCCGTATGGAGGAAAACAATGGGCTTTTTCAGCAAGCTATTTGACCCGACTGCCGGGGAAATCAAGAGACTGCAAAAGATCGTGGACAAGATTGACTCCTTCGAGGAGGCGCATAAGGCGCTTTCTGATGCGCAGCTGCGCGCCAAGACGGAGGAATTCCGCCAGCGGCTTCAGCAGGGGGAGACGCTGGACGATCTTCTGCCGGAGGCGTATTCCGTTGTGCGCGAGGCGACATGCCGCGTCACCGGCAAGCGCCAGTTCCGCGTGCAGATGCTCGGCGGCATTGTGCTGCACCAGGGCCGCATCGCGGAGATGAAGACCGGCGAGGGCAAGA
>DVMG01000040.1 GCA_018715105.1 Candidatus Ventricola intestinavium | reverse complement strand
CCCTTCCTCCGCCCTTGGGGAGGAAAGGGCCCTTTGTTATGTAAAATCCTTTTGCGCAGCTTCGGCCTCGGGCACAAAGCAACGAGGTTTACAGGCCTTTGCCGGGGATGCAGCCTGACGGCCGCAAAGATTCCGTTGTTTTGGATGAGCGTCCGTCACTCCATCATGGATCGGGTGAGCTTGGCGCAGAGCACGGTCATGTCATCCCGGGCCTGCCCATCCCCGACCGCCTGTGCAATCAGCTTTTCGCCCACCGCCTGCGGATGCAGCCATGCGAGTTTGCCAATCGCCTCCCGCAGCCCCGCCTCACCGCCGGGATAGGAATCCACCACGCCGTCGGTGAGCATCACCACCACGTCGCCGGGCATCAGCGTCATTCTCAGCGAACGGGATTCCACATCCGGCAGAACCCCCACGGGCAGCGTGTCCGCGCCGATAGCGCGCACCTCGCCGCTGCGCACGATGTAGGAAGCGCAGGCGCCCAGCTTCTCAAAGGCCGTCTCGCCGCTGTGCAGGTCGCAGACGCACAGATCCATCGTCGCATACATTTCCCGGCCCGTGCACATGAGCATCAGCGCGTTGACCACATCGAGCGCCTGGGCGCGCGTGTAGCCCGCCCGCAGGCTCTCAACAAGCAGGCTGAGGGCGGCATGGCTCTCCTGCCGTGCGCTTACGCCGCTGCCCATGCCGTCGGAAAGGGCCAGCACATGCCTTCCGCCCGCCAGGGCACGGGAAAGATAGCTGTCTCCCGCCACTTCCTCTCCGGAACGGCTGCGCGTAGCGGCGCCGATTTCCATGGTCATCGCCGGCGCCTGCTCGAAAACCGCCTGCGTGCTCAGCAGTCCGTCACGGGCGCATGTGCGCATCGGCACACGGCAGGCATCGGAGACCAGCTTGACCAGCGTCACCGGTGCGACATGCTCCGGCTTGAGCAGCATGACCTCCATTCGGTCGGCTATGCGCAGCGCATAGGCCACGCGCACCTGTTCCTGCCCCGCGCGCAGCAGGGCATAGCGCACACGGCGGTATGCCTCATCATCCGGCCGGATCTCGCTGAGCGTGCGCTCGCAGACCTGGTGCGCCGCCGCGCTCGTCTTCTGCAAAAGCTGCACGCACTGGCCGATCAGCGGGTTTTCTTCCTTGGAAGCGCCAAGGCTCTCCATCATCCTGGCCGTGTCCTCATACAGGCGCGCCCAGGCATGGATCATCGACGCACTGCGCACGGCCACCGCTTCGGACTGGGTCATCTCCTCGGGCACCGTGTGCTCGATGAGCCCCGTTACCGCCGAGCGCTGCACGCTGGAAAGCACCAGGAAGGGGACAAACCCCGCCAGGGCATAGGCAAGCAGGCGCACGGCGCGCACATCGCCTCCCATCAGGGCGCCGGCCGCCGCCATGCCGCTGAGCATGAGCAGCGAGCAGACGCTCCGGCGCTGTGTTTTGATCTCTCCGGCCAGAAAGCCGCCGCACAGCAGCATCGCGCAGGTGTGCAGACTTCCCTGCCCCAGCGAAACCACGCCGCCTACAACCCCCGCGCAGAGGAGGGCCTGCTGGGCGCCGCCCACGTATGCGTGCTCCAGCGTCAGGTAAAGCGCCAGCGCGCTGGCCAGCACAGGCCCGCCGGGCAGGGGCAGGATCCCCGCGGCCAGCGATGCGCATACCGCCATCACGCACAGCGGCCGCGTCTCTCCATCCAGCTCGTCCCGATGACATACGCTCAGGGCCGCGCCGTCATAAAGTACGCTGAGCCCGGCCGCAGCCGTGGCCGTGAGCGTCAGCACTGCCACATCCAGCACCGTGGAGGCGCCTGTCACCACGACGCCCGTCAGCTGGGTGAGAAAGACGGCCGCGGCCATCCGCATGCGGCTGCTCTTCTGAGCCCAAAGCCCGGTGCTCAGCCAGAGCAGCGTGCTGGCGGGCAGCTGCCAGCATCCGGCCAGCTCTCCCACCCCATACTGGACGGCAAATCCGGCCATGATCCCGGCAAAAGCTGCGGGCACGCAAAAGCCCAGGCGCAGCAGCACCGCAAACATCGCCATCTGGCAGGCGTATCCCCCGCCGGGCAGGCGCGCCCCGGTCAAAAGAGCCATCAAAGCCGCGCACAGCATGCGCTGCACCAACGTGCCTCGCACGCGCAGGGTTCGCGCAATTCCCTGCAAAAAGCCGTTCATCGCTTCCAGCGCTTCCTCATTCGCCTGTGTGCGCATACCGCCTGATGCCGTCAAATTCTCAACCATCCGCAGTCCCGCCTTCCCCACGCTTGATGCGATCATTGTATAGCGTCATGGCGGCTTTCTCTGTCGTTTGAAAACGCGGAAAATGGCAAGCGCGCGACAGGTTTTGCCCGATATGCCCGTGGGGAAAGCCGCTCCCGCCGGCTGTGGAGGCGGCGCAAACAAAAAAGCCCCACCCAGGGGCTTCCATTTGTTGACATACGCATCGCTTTTGTTCGCAACCAGCGTTTTTCCCCATGGATGATTGCGGGAATCTTTTCTTCCCCTTCGGAGGGGGAGAAAAGCATGTTGCCGACGGCCTGAAGCCCCGCCAAAGGCTTAAACCGCTAAGGGAAACCTGACAAAAAATCCTTGGCGCATGGAAAAAACAGGCGCGCGGTTCAATTCACGACGGTGATCAGGGAATCCGGGATCCACACGCGGTTCCATTCCTCATCGTCCTGTGCGTAAAAATCACACATCGCATAGCCGTTCTCATAGTCGATGACCGACACGCTGCTCCCGGCCTCCAGCGTAAAGGAATAGGCGGAATACTCCGTGCCCGGCCCATAAAGCGGGGTTACGTCCTGGTTGAGGATCGCCTCAAAATCATAATTGAATTCCCGGGGGATGTCGTTGACATCCACCTGATCAAAGCGCTTGAGCCCGGTGTACGCACGGATATGCTTTTTCCCATAGGTGAGCTCCACCTGCACCCAGGGCACCTCGTTCGCGTCGAATGCCACCGAAATGATGCGCACCTGCTTTCCTTTCGATAGAAAGGTCCCCGGCTCGGGGTAATCCGTAGACGGGCCCGTGCGTGTGGCCATCCGCTGATTCAGCGTGCCATAAATCAGAGGCATGTCCTCGTCCGCCAGGGCCAGCTGCGAGTCAACGTCCCAGTAGGCAAGCGCTGTTCCCGGCACAAGGAGCACGCAGAGCGCCAGCAGAGAAAGATGCACTCTCATCCGTCGGAGCAGGCTTTTCATCCATCCGTCACCCCTTTTCAAATCGCTTTACAATCGCTCATGATGTCCGTAAAATCAAAAACAGGATCGCATTTTTCAAAGCGCCCATCAGGCCGCTTCTCCGCGTGCCGGATTTCGTTATACAAAAAGCCCCGCACAGAAGCGCGGGACTCGTGTTTTCAATCAATAGTGATTCGCGCGGCGGGCCGCATAGCACTCGCTGCAGTAGATCGGTCGGTCATTCTTCGGGATGAAAGGCACGCGAGTCGGGGCGCCACACTGAGCGCAGGTGGTCTCGTACATTTCGCGCTGCTGAGCTTCGCCGTTCGCGGGACGGCTGTTCTTGCGGGCGATGCGGCAGGCCTTGCAGCGGGTCGGCTCATTCTGGAAGCCCTTCTCCGCATAGAATTCCTGCTCACCGGCGGTGAACACAAATTCCTGGCCACAGTCTTTGCAGGTCAAAGTCTTGTCCTGATACATGGGATATTCCCCTCCGAAAAAAATAGAGATAGGCATGATACAATCGGCTGACCTGGTTTTTGACCCCACACTCGCCGCCCGGAGCGTTCGCTCATACACATCTGTGCCCCACTACTAACCCTCTCAGGAAAATCCTGGACGGACTTACTTCTAAGCCGCACCATGCTCCCCGATACTTTGACCGGATTACGTGGATCGTTTCGCCTGCGACTGGCATCGACTTTCAACCACAGACCCGACGTGATCATCCTTGATCATTATATACGCAACCCGGAGAAAATGCAAGCCGTTTTACAAAATTTCTTACAATTCCCCGTATACTTTGTCAAAAAAACGTTCACTTTCTCCTTGAAGGCACAAAAAGCGCGCCGTTTTTCTCCTTTTCATCCAGATGGGTGCGCGCGGCGGCGAACACACCCACGCTCCGCGCGCCGCTTTCATAAAGCGCGCGTGCCGCCTCGGTCGCCGTAGAACCGGTGGTGTACACGTCATCCACCAGCAGGATGCGCCTGCCCGCCACATCGCCTGAGGCACGCATGCACATGTGCAGGTTTTTTCTTCTTTCCCGCGCGCGAAGCGATGCCTGGGCGGCATGCTCGTCTTCACGCTCAAGCGCCTCCAGCACCGGCATTCCCAGCTCGTCTCCTATCCCCCGCGCCAGAAGCGCCGCCTGGTTAAATCCCCGCTCGCGCAGCCTTCGCCGCGTGGTCGGAACGGGCACAATCAGCTCCTCTTCGCCGCTCGGCAGCAGGGCCATCGCGTGGGCAAGCGGCACGGCGGCCGCCCGCACGCTGTGATATTTGAGCCGCACGATCAGCGTTTTGGCCTGCGCCTCATAGGGATAGGCCGCATGCACATAGGCAATCCCGTCCGGCAAAGGTTCCCTTTGTTCCCTTTCCCGCTTCTCCTGCCGGGTAAACGCCGCTTCCAGCGCCCGCGTGCACGCCGGGCACAACCCCTCCCGGGCCTCTTCGCCAAGTGCACAGTCACAGCAAAGGCATGCCGCCTGCTCCGGAAACAGCCATGCGTCCGCCGCCTCCAGCAGCCGAAGCGCCGCCCTGCGCACGGGCAGAAAGCCTCGTCCCATCTCGCGTCTCTCCTTTACAGGCTCATCATCTGTTCAAGGCGCCAGCGCAGCGCGCTGTAACGCCTGCGCGTATTGGCGTTGGCGATCATCTGGTCGATCGCGGCTTCGCGCCCCACGAGCATCACAAGCCTCCTGGCACGGGTGACGGCGGTATAAAGCAGATTGCGCGTGAGCAGCATCGGCGGTCCGCCGACAACGGGCATCACCACCACAGGGAATTCGCTGCCCTGGCTCTTGTGCACGGAAATGCAATAGGCCAGCTCCAGATCATCCACATCCCCGCCCTCATAGGTGGCCATGCGCTCGTCATCAAACTGGACGGTAAGCGTGCGCTCCTGCGGATCGATCTCGCTGACAAAGCCGATGTCTCCGTTAAACACACCCTGCCCTTCCTCCCATCCAAACACGCCCTCCCGCTTCCACTCGAGCTGATAGTTATTGCGTGTCTGCATGACCTTGTCGCCCTCGCGGAAGGTGGTGTCTCCGCGCGTGCGCTCCTGCTTGTGGGGGGCAGGCGGATTGAACTGCGCCTGAAGGAGCTGATTGAGCATCCACACGCCGCACTCGCCCTTTTTGGTGGGCGAAAGCACCTGCATCTGCCGGACCGGGTCAAGCCCCAGGAAACCGGGCAGCCGGGCGGCGCACAGCGTCACAATGCGCCTGGCCGCATCCGAGGGAGAGGCCGCGCGCTCAAAGAAAAAGTCGCTCCCCTTCGCATTCAGGCGCGGAGCGTCTCCGTGGTTAATCCGGTGGGCATTGTAGACAATCATGCTCTTTTCATCCTGACGGAAGATTTCCGTCAGCCTCACCGAGGGCACCACACCGCTGTCCAGGATATCGCGCAGCACATTGCCCGCCCCGACGCTGGGCAGCTGGTCCGCATCCCCCACCATGATCAGCCGCGTGCCCGGCACCAGCGCGCGCAGCAGCGAGCGCATGAGGAAGATGTCCACCATGGACATTTCATCGATGATGAGCGTATCCATCTCAAGCGGGTGATCCTGCGTGCGGGCAAAGTCCCCTTCCTCCCCGCCGTATTCAAGCAGGCGGTGGAGCGTTTTGGCCTCCATGCCGCAGGCCTCGCTCATGCGCTTGGCAGCCCGGCCCGTGGGCGCGGCCAGGGCCACCTCTCCATGCACGCTCAGCAGCTTGATGATGCATTTGATAATCGTCGTCTTCCCTGTTCCCGGTCCGCCGGTGATCACGGTCATGCCGCTTTTCACCGCGGTCTCAATCGCCTGGCGCTGCTGCGGATGAAAGGCAATGCCCTCCACCCGTTCCAACTCGTCAATCTGCGCCTGCAGATCGAGGGCCATGGACTCCGGCATCGCCTCGATCATCTCCATCAGCCTGCGCGCAACCTCGCTTTCCGCCCGGAATGTCTGCGGCTGATAGAGCGCCACCACCTCCTGCGCGCCGGTTTCATCCGGCAGAATCTGCGCCACCACCTCATGGGCCAGGATCAGCGTGTCGAGCACACGGTCGATCGCCTCCTGCTCGTTCCCCAGAAGGTTCTGCGCCGCTTTGACAAGCTCCGGCCGGGGCAGATAGCAGTGCCCCGCGCCTGCGGTGGCGTCCGCCAGGGCGAATTTGATGCCTGCGCTCAGGCGGTATTCGCTGTCCCGCTCAACGCCCAGGGCTGCCGCGATCTTATCCGCCGTCTTAAAACCGATTCCCTCCACATCCTCCACAAGCCGGTAAGGATTGCCGCGGATGATCTGCTTGACGTTTTCACCATATTGTTTGAAGATCTTCACCGCGAGGGAAGGCGTAATGCCATAGCTCTGCAAAAAGACCATGGCTTCGCGCTGCTGCGCCTGCTGCGCGTAGCTCTCCTGAATCATCTGCGCACGCTTTTCGCCAATGCCCGGCACATCCAGCAGCCGTTCCGGCTCGCTGTAAAGCACATCGAGCGTCTTTTCACCGAATTCCCGGATGAGCAGGCGCGCTGTCGCCGGTCCAATCCCCCGGATCATGCCGCTCGACAGATATTTTTCGATACCCGAAAGCGTTGTCGGCTTCTCAATCTCCACGCTCTGCACCCGGATCTGCCTGCCATAGACCGGATGCTCCGTCCACTCGCCGGTGATCAGCAGCTTTTCTCCCGCGGCGACGGGCGGCATCACCCCCACGGCGGATACGCGCGTCCGGCCCGCCTTGACAATCAGCACCGTGTATCCATTTTCATCGTTTCTGAATACCGTCTCATCGGCAAACGCCTCGATCGTCTCCAAGAAGCCTCCCCCCTTTCCGCTTCATCCGCGGGCATTCCGTCCAAATGCCCGCGTCTTTCTCATGTGTGCGCCAGCGCCGGAAAAAGCCATTCCCCGCCGCGGAAAATGTTTTCTCCGCCGCGCAGCAGAAAGAGCGCATCGTCCTCGTCTTCCAGCGTGCCCACATCCATTCCGCCGCGCTCCACCGGGGTAAACATCAATTCAGCCGCGCGCGTGCCGGGTTGGGCGGCTGCGCGCAGGATTTGCGCAAGCGTTCCGGATTCAGGGGCGCAAAAGACATCGTACACCCGGAGCAGGTTTTCCTCCTGCCCGGCCACGACAAGCGCATCGCAGGAGGGAACGTAAAGCATGTCTTCTTTTCTGGTGGTGAGCGCATAAAACATCATCAGCCCGGCCTGATCCACCACCTGAAGGGCGCTGAAGGGATTGCCCTGCCCATAGCAGCGCAGCGCAATCTGCCTGTCCCCCGGAGAATCCATATCAAGCCGTCTGCAAAAACCTTCTCCCGTATCAAGCGGCATGCGGAAAGAAGCCTGTTTTTGCCGCTCAAATCCAAACCGCGGATAAAAATCCAACGCACAACGGTTGGCGAACAGGAGCATCGCGTCACACCGCTGCGACCATTGTGCCAAAACGGTCTGCATCAGCCGGGAGTACAGCCCCCTGCCGCGAAAGCTTTCCTCCGTCATGACGGTTCCCAACTGGATATACCGCCGCTTTTTCCCGGCATAGACCACATCCATGAGATTGACGGAGACATTGGCCACGGCCTTTGCCCCGTCAAAGAGGGTATAAGGGATGTTGTTCGCCGATCCATATCCTGCACGATACCATTCCTCAAAGGAAAAGCCGAATGTCCGCAGGGTCAGCGCGTTAAAAGCCGCGCGCGATGCGCCGTCCGCCATGACGTGCGTGTTGAGCGTAAGCATAAGGCCGGCCTCCCTCTCGTGAGCAGAATCAATCGGATCTGTCAGGCCCAAAAGCCGGATCTCCTGCGAAGAAAAGACGTTGTTTCCCACAGGTTTATGCCTTTGCAGGGCGGCGGGGCAAAGCCCCGTGCTTCATCCAGGCTCCCTATTCGCCGAATCACAGCATCCTGAAAGGCCCGGTCTGTCCTGACAACTCCTCTTCTGCCATTATACACGCATATGTACAAAAAGAAAAGAGGCC
>DVMG01000039.1 GCA_018715105.1 Candidatus Ventricola intestinavium | reverse complement strand
GAGTATGATCGCATGATGCCGACCGTCTGGGCGAGAGACCCGGAATGGTGCGGCTTTTTTGTGTTTGTGAAAAAAGAACCGCACCGAAGGAGGAAGTCTGTGACCGGATGGATTCACTCCCTGGAAACCATGGGGCTGGTGGATGGCCCCGGTGTGCGCACGGTGGTTTTCCTTCAGGGATGCGGCCTGCGCTGTGTATACTGCCATAACCCCGATACATGGGGCGCGGGCGGAACGCCCGTGGAATCGTCGGAGCTGATGGAGAGAATCCTGCGCTTCCGGCCTTATTTTGAGCGGTCCGGCGGCGGGGTGACCTTTTCCGGAGGAGAGCCGCTGATGCAGGACGCATTTCTGTGCGAGATGCTCCGGCTGTGCAAAGAGCATGGCATCCACACCTGCGTGGATACGGCGGGAGTGGGGCCGGACGCCCGATGGAAAGAAATCCTTCGGAATACAGACCTTGTGCTCTATGATGTCAAACATGAGGACGAGACGATGTATGCCGGGATCACCGGCAGATCCATGCGGGAAACGCGGGCTTTTGTCCGGGCCGTACGGGCAGGCGGAACGCCCATGTGGGTGCGGCATGTGGTCGTGCCCGGCCTGACGGATGGGGAGGCGCACATGAAGAGCCTGCGCGATTATGTGCGCACGCTGCCGCATGTGCAGCGCGTCGAGCTGCTTCCCTATCACCGGCTGGGCGCGCACAAGTATGCGGCCATGGGGCGGCCCTATTTCCTGGAGGGGGTGGACGAAATGAATGCCGGACGCTGCAGGGAACTGGAGCGGCTGTATTTTTCCGAGTGGAACGACACAACGAACGGGGAGGAAAAAACACATGATGCACTTTGAGGCATGGAAAGGCTTTCATGAGGGAAACTGGCAGTGGGAGATTGACGTCCGTTCGTTCATCCGCGAGAATTACACGGCCTATGACGGAGATGACAGCTTTCTGGCTGGGCCGACGGCGCGCACGAAGGCGGTCTGGAAGCGCTGCGAAGAGCTGCTTCGCGAAGAGCTGAAAAAAGGCGTGCTCGACGTGGAAACCCATGTGATATCCGGCATTGACAACTTTGAGCCCGGATATATCGACCGGGAAAACGAGGTCATCGTCGGCCTGCAGACGGATGCGCCGCTCAAGCGAATCGTCAACCTCTATGGCGGCATGCGCATGGCCCAATCGGCCCTGGCGGAATACGGCTACACGCTGGATGAAGAGATCAAACAGAAGTTTTCCGAATACCGCAAGACCCACAATCAGGGCGTCTTTGACGCGTATCCCAAGCGCACGCGCGTGGCGCGGCATGCCGGCCTGCTCACCGGCCTGCCGGATGCCTATGGCCGGGGCCGCATCATCGGCGATTACCGCAGGGTGCCCCTGTATGGCGTGGATGTGCTCATCGAGCAGAAAAAGCGGGATCTGGATGCGCTGGACGGCCCTATGGATGAGGAGCGCATCCGCCTGCGTGAGGAGGTTTCCGAGCAGATCCGCGCGCTTGGCAAGATGAAGGAGATGGCCGCGCGCTATGGCGTGGATCTTTCAAAGCCCGCCGTGACTGCGCGCGAGGCTGTTCAGGCGCTGTACATGGCGTATCTGGCCGGCATCAAGGAAAACAACGGCGCGGCCACAAGCCTGGGCCGCACGAGCACCTTTCTGGATGTCTACATTCAGCGGGATCTTCAGGAAGGCCGCATCACGGAGAGCGAAGCCCAGGAGCTGATCGACCAGTTCATCATCAAGCTGCGGCTTGTGCGCCATCTGCGCACGCCGGATTACAACGAGCTCTTTGGCGGGGATCCCACCTGGGTGACGGAATCCATCGGCGGCATGACCGTGGACGGCAAGACGCTGGTAACGAAAAACTCCTTTCGCTATCTGCACACGCTGACCAACCTGGGCTCCGCGCCGGAACCGAATCTGACGGTGCTCTGGGCGGAGCATCTGCCGGAGCATTTCAAGCGTTACTGCGCCCGCATGAGCATCGCCACCGATTCACTCCAATATGAAAACGACGACATCATGCGCCCAGTTTACGGCGATGATTATGCCATCGCCTGCTGCGTTTCCGCCATGACGGTGGGCAAGCAGATGCAGTATTTCGGCGCGCGCTGCAACATCGCCAAGTGCCTGCTCTATGCGATCAACGGGGGCGTGGACGAGAGAACGGGCGAGCTCGTTGTGCCGGGAATTGACCCCATCCCCGATGAAGTGCTGGATTACGGCAAGGTGCGCATAAACTATGAAAAGGTGCTCGCTTATGCGGCCGATCTGTATGTGGACACGATGAACATCATCCACTTTATGCACGACAAATATGCTTATGAGGCCAGCCAGATGGCGCTGCATGACACGCATGTGCAGAGGCTGACGGCATTTGGCATCGCGGGCCTTTCCGTGGCGGCGGATTCGCTCAGCGCTATCCGCTATGCTAGGGTTCGTCCCGTGCGGGACGAGCGCGGCATTGCGACCGATTTTATCACCGAGGGGGATTTTCCTCAGTATGGCAACGACGATGAACGGGCGGATCGCGAGGCGGTGTACATTACCCGCACATTTTCACGCGAACTGCAGAAGCATCCGCTTTACCGAGGCGCGAAGCACACGCTTTCCGTGCTGACGATCACATCGAACGTCATGTATGGAAAAAAGACCGGCTCCACGCCGGATGGACGCAAGATGGGCGAACCTTTGGCCCCCGGCGCCAATCCCATGCATGGGCGGGACAGAAACGGCGCGCTGGCCAGCCTGAACTCCGTGGCCAAGATTCCCTATCGCGGCGTCTGTCAGGACGGCGTGTCCAACACGTTTTCCATCGTGCCGGAGGCGCTGGGACGCGATATGTGGCAGCGTGAATACAATCTGGTGGCCATTCTCGGGGGATATTTCAGCCAGGGAGCGCATCACCTCAACGTCAATGTCCTGCGCCGGCAGACGCTGATAGACGCCATGGAGCATCCGGAGAAATACCCCAGCCTGACCATCCGCGTGTCCGGCTACGCGGTCAACTTCAGCCGGCTGAGCCGCGAGCAGCAGCTGGAGGTCATCAGCCGCACGTTCCACGAGCGCCTTGCGTAACGCACCCCGCACGGCAGGCCGTTTCTCCGCAAGAGATGCGTGAAAGAAAACAAGGTTTATCATATTTCTTGACAGATCGTGGAAAATGCGCGATAATAACCCTGAGTTGCCGCTTGCAGGCACCTGACGCGCGGCATGGCCTGACAGGGAAAGGAATGAAAAGCATGGGCAAATATTTCGGCACAGACGGCTTCCGCGGGGAGGCCAATGTCGATTTGACCAGTGAACACGCGTATAAAATCGGCAAGTTTATCGGCTGGTATTATGGCGCGCGCAGGGGAAGAAAGGCGCGCGTGGTCATCGGCAAGGACACCCGGCGCTCAAGCTACATGTTTGAGTATGCCATTGTGGCAGGGCTGACCTCCACCGGCGGGGATGCATACATGCTGCATGTGACCACCACGCCCAGCGTGGCGTATGTCACCCGTGTGGATAATTTTGACTGCGGGGTGATGATCTCCGCCTCCCATAACCCGTTTTATGACAACGGCATCAAGCTCATCAACGGCCGCGGCGAAAAGATGGACGATGAGACGACAAACGCCATCGAGGCGTATCTGGATGGGAATCTCGCCGCCCTGGGGCTGCAGGAAGACGTGCCCGCCGCCAGGCGGGAGGATCTCGGGGAGATTGTGGATTATGTTTCCGGCCGCAACCGCTATGTGGGTTATCTGATTTCTCTGGCCGCGCATTCCTATAAAAACATGCGCGTGGGTCTTGACTGCGCAAACGGCAGCGCGTGGAACATTGCGCGCACCGTGTTTGAGGCGCTTGGCGCAAAGACGTTTGTGATCAACGCTGAGCCGGACGGGCTGAACATCAACCGCAATGCCGGCTCCACGCATATAGACGGCCTGCGCCGCTTTGTGCTGGAAAACCACCTGGATGTGGGCTTTGCATACGACGGGGACGCGGACCGGTGCCTGGCGGTGGATGAAAACGGCGAACTGGTGGACGGCGACAAGATCATTTACATTTTCGGCAGGCAGATGAAGAAGGAGGGCCATCTGGCGGGCAACAAGGTGGTGACCACCATCATGTCCAACTTCGGCCTGTATAAAGCGCTTGACGAAGCGGGAATCGGCTATGAAAAGACGGCCGTGGGCGACCGCTTTGTATATGAAAATATGGTGCAGAACGGCTACTGCGTGGGCGGTGAGCAGTCCGGCCACATCATCCTGAGCAAGTACGCCACGACGGGGGACGGCATTCTGACCTCCATTGAGCTGATGGAGGCGATGCTTGACAGCAAGCAGACGCTTTCCCGCCTGTGCGCGCAGATGACCAGCTACCCGCAGGTGCTCAAAAACGTTCGGGTGAGCGACAAGCGCGCCGTCCGGGAAAACGGGCATGTGCAGGCGGTTGTTCAGGCTGTGGGTGAGCGCCTGGGGGATTCCGGCCGTGTGCTGCTGCGCGAGAGCGGCACAGAGCCCGTGATCCGCGTGATGGCGGAAGCCCAGGATATGCGCACGGCTGAAAGATGCGTCAACGAAATGATCGACGCGATGAAGGCCGAGGGCCTTGCATGAGGAGGAACCGCGATGGACGCGATCAACGTACAGGATCTGTTTGACCTGACCCATACGCGTGCGGCGCAGATGCTCGGCGCGTGCCAATACCCCTGGGAGGCGCTCTCCCGGATCGGGGAGACGGTGCTTGCCGTGGGGCGGGAGCTGGACGGTGCACGCTATGATCATCCGCAGGAGGATGTGTGGATTGCCAAATCCGCCAGGGTGGCGCCGACGGCCAGCATTGCGGGGCCCTGTGTCATCGGGGAGGACAGCGAGGTGCGCCCCGGCGCGTTTATCCGCGGCAATGTGCTCGTAGGGGACGGCGCCGTGGTGGGCAATTCCTCGGAGCTGAAAAACTGCATTCTCTTTGACGACGTTCAGGTGCCGCATTACAACTATGTGGGCGATTCGATTCTCGGTTACAGGGCGCATATGGGCGCGGGCGCGATTACCAGCAATGTGAAAGGGGATAAAAAGCCCGTGGTCGTCCATGGCGAGGCGCAGTACGACACGGGACGCAAAAAGTTTGGCGCCATGCTCGGCGACCGGGCGGAGATCGGGTGCAACAGCGTGCTCAACCCGGGCACCATCGTTGGCCGGGATTCTCAGGTGTATCCGCTCTCCTGTGTGCGCGGCGTCGTGCCCGCGCGCAGCATTGTCAAAGGAGAGCGGGGAATCTTTGCAAAGCAGGAGATGTGAAGCGGGAAAGGGGCTGTCGGGCTAAGAATTCAGACATTCCAAGCAGAAACGAGGAATTTGCGCCCGAAGGTTTCCAAAGGGCGATCGGAAAGCCCTTTGGCGGGGCGTTGGGCCGGGCCCCAAGCTCAAAAGAGCCCATGATTCCTCCAAGCTGCTTCATGGAATGTTCGTTCAGGATTCGCCTGATCCCTCCGTTTTTGCGCGGCAAGGATCCGATTCTCCCTGTACAGCGGGGCGGGAAGGCCTTTGGGCTTGACCGTCCCGCTCTTTTCTGTTCAAATGGAAGGCGCGGCAGCGAGAAAGAGCTGAAGGACGCGCAAAGCGGGGAAGAGCCGGGATCCGTCAGGCCCAATATCATCAGGATAAAGGGACGGGCATCGAGAAACACAGTTGGAGCGCAGAGGCCGATTTCACCGGCAAACCGCTGTTTCATTCCGCTTTCTGCCTTGCCAAAGGATGCCTTTTTTTGTATAATGGATAAAACATATCGAAGGGAGTGTATTTCCTTGAAACGCATACTTGGTCTGCTTTTGCTGGCTGCTTTGCTGTGCCTGGGAGGCGGCGCAGCGTGGGGGGAGGAACTGCGCTTTGACTCCAGCCGGGAGGTTGACGCTTATCTGGACGGAATCGGGCGAAACTATTCCAGGCTGGAAAGCACGGAATCCAGCGACGTGTTTGTGGTACGGTATAACCCCGACACCGCAGAGGGGCTCGAATCCATTGCCGTGGCCGCCTATGTTTCGGAGGATTGCGCCTCCATCACCGTGGGGGGACTGCTCCATCCGGATACCTCGGATATGCTGGCGATCTATCAGACTCTGGAGAGCATCAACAGCTCCGTCTCCTTTGTCCGCTTTGCTTACAGCCCGGACAACAGCGTGATCTATTGCACCTCCACGGTGCCTTATGCCGCGGATGCCGGCTTTGGCCAGATGGTCGAGCGCTATATCTACATCACGGCCCTGGCAGTGGATCGAAACTACAGCGCCCTGGCGGCTTTACAGTGAGAGAAGGAGGCGAAAAACCATGAAAAGACGGCTTTGCATCCTGTGCTGCGTGGTGCTGACCCTGGCGATGCTTTCCTGCGCTGCGGCGGAAGCAGGGGAATTGCCCACGGCCACGGCCCTGAAAGCCTATCTGCCCACCGTTGACTGGGAGGATTACACCGCCCGGGATACCGACGGCGATGGATTTGACGATGAAATCATGATTTCCTATGGGTCCGGCGGGCGCACCGATTCGGACACCATCGACGTATACGCCCAATGCATGGACGGCGCGGTGCGCGTTTTCTGCGTGCTGGCCCGGGTGCCTGCGGATGCCGACCCCCTGAAGGTGTATGAGCAGGTCAATGAATTCAATGATAATTTGAATTATGGACGCTGGGCCTATGACGAGGCGCAGGGCTATGTTTATTACGCCCAGGAGGTCTATGCGGCCGAGGACGTGGATGTATCCCCCTACGTTCATCTCTATATGGAATCCGCTGCTTCCTATGTATATTCCTTCCATGAGCGCTTTGTCACCGCGATCCAGTAAAGAACCGGACAGACCGGAAAAAGCGCCTTGGAAGCGCTGCCCCCGGATCCGGCCGCCGGTTGCCCCAGTGGCCGGAAGGGTGCATTTTATAGGCAGGGCGATGAAGCGGATTGCCCATGCCGCCAACGATTTGCCGTTATTTTGCCATGCGTGCTGTGCATTATGTGGGAAGAAACGCCGGACAGACATCAAACTGCCCGGCGTTTCGCTTGCTTTGCGGCCGGGCCGGGGAAACGTGAGGGATTTCTTCAGAAGAAAGGGACGGAAGAAGGATACGGTCAAAGGGCGGAATTGTTGCGGGAAATTTGCCACGCAGATAGGTTTTTGACATTTGATGTCGAATACTTACGTTCATCCGCATAAAAGGCATTTGGCCATGCGGCCCAGAGAAGGCGGAAGGAGTGCGTGCCATGACCATCAAAGAGAGACTGGAAAACCGGGAACGGGAGACACTCAGCCCCTATGCCAAGCTCAGCTGCGAGACCAGGGGCCGGGAGCGGGCGATCTCGCCGGACGACATGCGCACCGAGTTTCAGCGGGACCGGGACAGGATCCTGCACTGCAAATCCTTTCGCCGGCTCAAGGGCAAGACGCAGGTCTTTATTTCTCCGCAGGGGGATCATTACCGCACGCGGCTGACGCATACGCTTGAGGTCACGCAGGTGGCACGGACGATTGCCCGTGCCCTGCAGCTCAACGAGGATTTGACAGAGGCCATCGCCATGGGGCACGATCTGGGGCATACCCCCTTTGGCCACACGGGGGAGGAGGCGCTCAACCGGCTGATTGAGGGCGGTTTTGAGCACCGCGTACAGTCCCGGCGCGTGGTGGAGGTGCTTGAAAACGGAGGAAGCGGCCTCAACCTTACCTGGGAGGTGCGCGACGGCATCGAGCATCATTCCGGAAGGGTGCATCCCGCGACGCTGGAGGGATGCTGTGTGCACCTGGCCGACCGGATCGCCTATATCAATCATGACATTGACGATTCCATTCGCGGGGGCGTTCTGCGGGCGCAGGATCTGCCGGCAAGGTCGCTGCGCACGCTGGGGAAAACGCATGGCGAGCGTGTGGGCACGATGATTGCCAGCGTGGTGCGCCAGTCGCTCGGCCAAAATCGAGTGGAAATGGAACCGCAGATCTGGGAAGAGCTGATGGCGCTTCGTGACTTTATGTTCGAGCGTGTGTATGCCCGGGATTGGGCGGCCAATGAATCGCAGAAAGCGGAACATATCATGGCCGAGCTGGTCGGCTACTATATGGAAAACCCGGCGCAGATGCCCAATGAGTACCTCGAAATCGCCTACCGCGAGGGAACGCAGCGGGGCGTATGCGACTATGTGGCCTGCATGACGGATGCATATGCGGTTAAAACCTTTCAAAAACTGTTTATTCCGCCGTTTTTTGACGGAATTGGGTGAAAGAAGACCCATTCAGGCAAAAAAAGTGCATGGGCTTGCAGGAATGTGTGAAACGGTGGCGAAAAAAGAGAAGGGCGGTGAGGACGCTTGGCAGGCAGGTTTCCACAGGCATGGCTGGATGAGCTGCGGGAGCGGGCCGACATCGTCCAGGTGGTATCCCGATATGTGCAGCTGAATCCGAAAGGCGGGCGTTATTGGGGCCTGTGCCCGTTTCATGGGGAGAAAACGGCTTCCTTTTCCGTCAGCCCTGAACGGCAGATGTATTACTGCTTTGGCTGCCACGCGGGCGGAAGCGCCATCAATTTCGTGATGGAGATGGAGCATCTCGATTTCCGGGACGCGGTGAAACTGTTGGCCGAGCAGGTGCATATGGATCTGCCGGAGAGGGTTGCGGACCGGGAGGATGCCGCCAGCCGTTCCCAGAAGGACAGGCTCTATGATGCAAACCGGCAGTGCGCGCGATTTTTTCACAGCCAGCTTTGGAAACCGGAAAATGCTCATGTGCTGGCCTATCTGCACGAGCGCGGGGTGAATGACCACACCATTCGCATGTTTGGGCTGGGTTCCACTCCGGCTCATGGCGACGGCGCCACAAAGGCTCTGCTTCAAATGGGCTTTACGGAAGAGGAGCTCGTGCGCGCGGGCATTTCGGTCCGGCGGGATGGGCGAATCTACGACATGTTCCGCCAGAGGGCGATTTTTCCTATTCTGGATGCGCAGGGACGCGTGCTTGGATTCGGCGGCCGCGCGCTTGGCGACGCTAAACCCAAATATCTGAATACGGGCGATACCCCTGTATTCAACAAGCGATTGGGTGTATTCGCGGCCAACCTGCTCAAAAAGCAGCGGGGGCTCAAGCGCGTCATCCTTACCGAAGGATATATGGACGTGATTGCGCTGACGCAGGCGGGGGTGCCGGGCGTCTGCGCGACGCTGGGCACAGCCCTGACCACCGAGCAGGCGCGGCTTCTCAAGCGCTATGCGCCGGAAATCTGGGTATCCTACGACGGCGACGCAGCGGGCCAGCATGCCATTTTGCGCGCCCTGGATATCTTTGAGCAGGAAAACATGCCCGCACGCGTGCTTGATTTTCCCAACGGAATGGATCCGGATGAATATGTGCGCTCATATGGCCCCCAAAGCGTGGAAAAAATGGAGCCCATGGAGGCGACCGCTTACCGCATGAAGCGGGAGGCGGAAAACCATGACCTTCAGACGCAGGAAGGGCGAACGGCTTACGCCATCGCCTGCGCACGATACCTTTCCCGCGTCAAAGAGCCCGTGGTGCTGGATCAATACGTCAGCCAATTGATGCTTTCTACGGGGTTTTCACGGGAAGTGCTGTTGGCTCAGATTGGCCGCACGGAGATGATTGAAGAAGACAAGCGACCCGTTTACCGCCATGCAGCGCGCCCACTCGAAGAGAAGGTCGAGGGCGCCGATACCGAGACGGCGGCGGCCGAGCGGCAGCTTCTGCTCCTGCTGGCGGAAGGACGGGTGGAGGCGGGCACCGTCTGTGCGGAGGATTTTATGACCCCTCAGCACAGGGAACTCGCCGGGATGCTCCTGTCCGGCATGACGCCGGGGGCCATTCTTGAAGAGATGGAAGAGGGAGAAGCGCGCAGCCGCGCGGCGGCCCTTTTTCAAAGGGAGAGCGGCGCGCAGGAAGGCCAGGAGCTGCGCGTGGTGGGGGATTGCCTTCGCATCCTTCACAAAAAGCGGATTGAGGAGCAGATCGCCGCGCTTCAGCAGCAGGTGGTGCTGCTCAAAGGCGAAGACAAGCGCAACATGCTTTTAAAGATACAGGAACTGACGAAGGAAAGGCAGACGGCCGGAAGGAAGGATTGATTTCTTATGGCACTGACACGGGAACAGGCGCAGCAGAAGGTCAAGGAAATCCTCGATCTCGCGCGGAATGAGAAGAAAACGCTGACCTATCAGGAGGTCATGAACAAGCTGAGCGAGCTGGATATCGACGCGGAGGCCATTGACGCCGTATTTGAAACCCTGGAAGCGGAAGGCATCAGCGTCATCAACGCGTCGGAAGAAGAGATGAATGTGCTGCCCGCCGACGTCAGTGAGCCGGAGGCCGATCTGTCCGTGCCGGAGGGAATCAGCATTGATGATCCGGTGCGCATGTATCTCAAGGAGATCGGCAAGGTGCCGCTGCTGACCGCGGATGAGGAAATTGAGATTGCCAAAAAGATGGAAATGGGCGGCAAAGATGCCGAAGAAGCCAAGAAGAAGCTGGCGGAGGCCAATCTGCGCCTGGTTGTTTCCATTGCCAAGCGGTATGTGGGCCGCGGCATGCTGTTCCTTGATTTGATTCAGGAAGGAAATCTGGGCCTGATCAAGGCCGTTGAAAAGTTCGATTATACAAAGGGATATAAATTTTCGACATACGCCACCTGGTGGATTCGCCAGGCCATCACCCGCGCCATTGCCGACCAGGCGCGCACCATCCGCATCCCGGTGCACATGGTGGAAACCATCAACAAACTCATTCGGGTCAGCCGCCAGCTCCTTCAGGAGAAGGGGCGCGAGCCGCAGCCCGAAGAAGTGGCGGAGGCGATGGGCATCAGCGTGGAAAAGGTGCGCGAGATCATCAAAATCGCGCAGGAGCCCGTGTCGCTGGAGACGCCCATCGGTGAGGAGGAGGATTCTCATCTGGGAGACTTCATCCAGGATGACGACGCGCCGCCGCCCGCCGAGGCCGCGTCTTTCACCCTGATGAAGGAGCAGCTCATGGGCGTGCTTGACACGCTGACGCCGCGGGAAAAGAAGGTGCTCTCCCTGCGCTTTGGCCTGGAGGATGGACGCCAGCGCACGCTTGAAGAGGTTGGCCAGGAGTTTAACGTCACGCGCGAGCGTATCCGCCAGATTGAGGCGAAGGCCCTGCGCAAGCTGCGCCATCCCAGCCGCAGCAAGAAACTCAAGGACTATCTGGAGTAACAGGACATGGCGAGGGACGCAGCTACGTTCCTCGCCTTTTATGGACAGGAGGATGGCCGGATATGCCCGATTCCATCTCGCTTGACGCGCGGCTTCAGGCGGCCGCAGATCTCGCGCTTGGCGAACTTGCCGGCCGGGCCCATCCGCGCGCGGCGGACATCGGATGCGATCATGGCTTTTTAACGGCTTATCTGCTGGAAAACCGGCCTGAACTGGAAATGATCGCCAGTGATGTGAGCGCGCCCTCGCTTGAAAAGGCGCGCCGCCTTCTGGCATCGAGGGGCCTGGCGGATCGCGTGCGTTTCGCCGTGGCGGATGGGCTGGCCGCGCTGGACGGACAGGAAGAGGTGCAGGCCGTCATCATCACAGGCATGGGCGCGGGCACAATCCTTCAAATTGTCGGGGAGGGGCGGGCGCTCATCGGCGGGGCGGCTTTGATCGTGCAGGCGAATGTGGATCTGCCCGCCCTGCGCGAAGGGCTTGCGCGCCTGGGGTTTTTCATCCGCAGGGAGGTTTTTGCCGAGGCGGCGGGCAGGCACTATGTCACGCTCATGGCCCGCCGGGGCACAGCGCACATTCCGGATGCGCGCTGCGCCCTGCTGGGCACAGCGGCCGGGGGCGTGTGTGAAGAAGGACAGAGAAGCTATTTTCTCTGGCAGCGCGATGTGCGCGTGCGGGAGATGGAAAAGGCATCCCGTGCCCGCTCGGAGAGAGGGCGGGAGAGAATGCGGCTTTGCAGCCGGGAATTGACGTGGATTTCGGAGGTGCTGAATGTGAAACCGTGTACGGTATCGGATGTGGAAACGCTTGTGGGAGAAATTGCGCCCTTTGAGCTGGCGGAGGAACAGGACAATGTGGGCCTTCTTTTCGGGCGCAGGGGCGCACGGGTCACGCGCGTGCTGGTGGCTCTTGATTTGACACAGGCTGCGCTGAAGGAGGCCGAATCGCTGGGCGCGGAACTGATTGTGACGCATCACCCCATCCTGTTTTCGGCGCGCAGGCGCATCACCGACTGCGACCGGGAGGGCAGGCTGTTGCTGGATATGGCGCAGCGGGGTATCGCTCATATTGCCGCGCACACGAACCTGGATCGCGCGCCGGGCGGCGTCAACGATACGCTGATGAACCTCCTGGGCTGTGCGGACATCCAGGGGGAAGGGTTTGTCCGTGTGGGCCGCCTGCCGGAAGGCATGACATTTGGGCGGCTGTGCGAGCGGGTTCGCCGTCGCCTGCATACGCAGATTCGTGCATATGGCCCGGAAGATGCATCGGTGCACAGGCTGGGATGCTGCACCGGCGCGGGCGGCAGTGAAATCGGGAAGGCGCGAGAGATGGGGGCGGACTGCTTTATCACAGGCGAAGTACATCATCACGACGCGCTGGACGCGGTGGACGCGGGCTGCCTGGTCGTGGAGGCCGGGCACTTTGAGACGGAAAACCCCGTGTGCGAAGTGCTTCGCACCGCTTTACAAAACGCCGCGGATGCGCTACAATATAGCGTGATGTTTTTTTGCTCGAAGGCCGATCCCTTCGGGCGCGGATAGTGTGAGGAGGGCCATATTTTGGAACAGTACGAGCTTTTGTGGAAGTACCAGCAGGTGGATATGGAGCTGGATCAATATGAAAAGGAAATGCGCGGCAACAGCAACCGCAAAGAGCTGCTCAAGCACCGCGATTTCCTGCTCGAACAGCAGGGCGTGCTCAAAAAAATCGAGTCGGATGTGGAGATCATGAGCGACCGCATGGAGGCTCTGGCCGATGAAATTGAGCGCCTGAACGGTTCGGTTTCCGAAGCGGCCGCCCGGTTTGAGGCAAACCGCCCTGTGGATGTGGAAGAAACAAAGAAACAGATTGCCGCGATGCAGAAGCTCGTTTCCACCATTTCCCGCTATGAATCCGAGCTGGCCAAAATGCGCAAGGATGCCGACGCCCGCGACCGCCAGCAGCGCGAGGTGCGCGTGCGCGCGGCCAAGGCCAGGGCCGAGTTTGACCGCATCAAGGTGATTTACGACGAGGAGTATAAGACCGCCGCGGTCAAACTTGAGGAACTCAAGAAAAAGGTGGCCAGGGAAGCGCAGGGGATCGAACCGGAGCTTCTTGAAAAATATAAGGCGATCAAGCGCCATTCCACGCCGCCCATCACGCGCATACATGATGACCGCTGCGGCGGCTGCAACATGCAGCTGCCGGCGGCGGACATGAACCGGGTGCGCACCGGCGCGCCTTACGTTGAGTGTGAAAACTGCGGGCGGATCATTCTGGTGAAGTGAAAAGAGGGCATGTCCATGCGGATATGCCCCGTTTTTGCACCGGAGCCTGGAGGGCGCACAAAGACTTGAAATCGGGGAGGCGGTTGAAGTGGATACGGTTGCGCAGATCGACGCGTTCTTTGCCGGAAGGCCCCGCCAGTGGGCTTTGTTTGAAAAGCTTCGGGCGGCGCTGTGCGGGCAGTATCCGGGGACGCAGCTGCGCGTGATGAAGACGTGCATCTCCTTTGACGATCCCAAACCCTATTGCTATGTGTCCAATCCTCCCCGAGCGCTTCTGACACAGGGAAACAGGGACGCGCTGCTGATCACATTCGGCCTGAGAGAACGCATGGATCATCCACGGTTTGCGCAGGTGGTGCCGATTTCGCGCAGCCGCTTCACCATTCACGTGGTGGTGGCAGGGGAAGAAGAGATTGACGAAGAGCTGCTTTTCCTGATCGGGAAGGCGATTCATTGCAAAGGATCTTGACGTATGGAAAGAAATGTGATAGAATTCGTCTGTTTGTGAGGCTGCCGGGCGGCCGCGCGCCGTAAGGTGTGAGGAAAGTCCGAGCTCCGCAGGGCAGAGTGCCGGGTAACACCCGGCGGGGGCGACCCCAGGGAAAGTGCAACAGAGAGATACCGCACGCTGCGGCGTGTAAGGGTGGAAAGGTGAGGTAAGAGCTCACCCGCGGCCTGGCGACTCGTCCGCGATGTAAACCCCACTCGGAGCAAGAAACGAAAGAGCGTTTGAGACGGCCCGTCAAGCTCTCAGGATTTCGCTTGAGCCCGCCGGCAACGGCGGGCCTAGATAGATGACCGCCAAATACAGAACTCGGCTTACAGGCAACGCTCACAGACATTTTTGGGATAACCATCAACGGGAAGCGGCGAACCGCTTGCCGGGCTGTGGAGCATACGCGCGGCGTCTGCCTGCCGCGGGAGTGTCTTTTCCATTCGGCGATTGTTTGAGGGCGTGTCTTCTTTGCTTCTTTGGCGGGGGGAAAAGATTATCTGCCGGCAGGTTAAAGTCCCTTTTTAGGAGGGACTTTTATGATTCTCCCGAATCCGTTTGCGCGGCTTCGGCCCTGGGGGCAGAGCTGCAAGATTGACAGCATTTCGCCGGTGAAGAAGGGAAAAAACAGAAAAACCTGGCGGAAACGGCCGGATTCCCCTTGATTTTTCATCCGCTTCATGGTATGATCTTACGGAAAACGCACCTGCGCCTGTTTTCGTGCGCCTGCCGCCCGGTGCGGTCCGCACGAGTGAAAGGGTGCAGGGAGGGTTTAATAAAAGGAGGAAAAAACATGGCAGTCATCTCTATGAAGCAGCTGCTGGAGGCCGGTGTGCACTTTGGCCACCAGACCCGCCGCTGGAACCCCAAAATGGCGCCCTATATCTTCACGGAGCGCAACGGCATCTACATCATCGACCTGCAGAAAACCGTCCGCAAGATTGATGAGGCGTATGCATTTGTCCGTTCCGTTGCGATGGAGGGCAAGAGCGTGCTGTTTGTGGGCACCAAGAAGCAGGCGCAGGAGTCCATTGAGGCTGAGGCCAAGCGCTGCAACATGTTCTATGTCAATAACCGTTGGCTGGGCGGCATGATGACCAACTTTAAGACCATCAAAACCCGTATCGCCCGCCTGAACGCGATCGACGCGATGGAAGAGCGCGGCGAGTTTGAGGTTCTTCCCAAGAAGGAAGTCATCAAGCTCATGGCCGAGAGGGAGAAGCTCACGGAGAACCTGGGCGGCATCCGCGAAATGAAGAACCTGCCGGGCTGCCTGTTTGTGGTGGATCCGCGCAAGGAGCACATCGCAGTTTCCGAGGCGCGCGCGCTGGGCATTCCGGTCGTTGCCATCGTGGACACGAACTGCGATCCGGATGAGATTGATTACGTTATCCCGGGCAATGACGACGCCATCCGCGCTGTCAAGCTCATCGCCGGCAAGATGGCCGACGCTGTGCTGGAAGGCAAGCAGGGCGAGCAGGCTGAGCCCGCCGCTGAGGCGAAGTAATCGCGCAATGGCTGACTGATTGAGACGGGAGGAACGGAATATGGCGAATATTACTGCTGCCCTTGTGAAGGAGCTGCGCGAGCGCACCGGCGCTGGCATGATGGATTGCAAGAAGGCGCTTGTCGAGTGCGACGGCGATATGGAAAAAGCGATTGACTTTCTGCGCGAAAAGGGACTGGCTGCGGCGGCCAAAAAGGCCGGCCGCATCGCCGCTGAGGGCATGGTCGACGCCTATGTCGCGGAAGACGGCGTAGGCGTGGTGG
>DVMG01000038.1 GCA_018715105.1 Candidatus Ventricola intestinavium | reverse complement strand
GCAGGGCGACTTCTTCATCGGTCATGCTTTCAAAGTGGTGGTGCATCGCTTCCTCCTTGGTCATGCCCGCCTGCAGCCGGCCTCACTCCTTGCCCCGGCGCATGCGGTCAAAGATCTCCCGCTGATGAGGCGGAAGCCTTGAAAAGATATCTCCGCGCGAAACCCGCTCCTCTTTCATGTGTCCGCGGCCGGACAGGCGCACCTGCGACAGCTCCAGCAAAAATTCACGCGAGGAAATGCGCACCGCCCCGTGTCCAAGCGTCACCGTCTGCTCAACGGCGTCGCTCGTGGCCACGCGCACCCTGCGCCATCGGGGCGCCGAGGCGCAGACCGCCTCAATGTAATTGTCCGCGCTCTCGGCATGCTTGGTAAAGACGACTTCCACACCATGCACCGTCGCGCTCGAGCGGGCAGGCCGGTCCGTATAGTGACCGTCAAACACCACAATCACTTCTTCTCCGGTATAGCCCGCATAGTCGGCAATCAGGTGCACCAGCCTGTCGCGCGCCTCTTCAATGGATAGATGCTCCTCGCGCGGCACGTTCCAGGCGCCGATGACGTTATACCCATCCACAAGCAAAAGCGGCTTCACGGCTCATGCCCTCGCGGCCGCCATGGCGTAAAGCAAAACGCCTGCGGCAACCGACGCATTCAGCGAGTCGATCTTTCCCCGCACCGGCAGGCTGACCAGCCTGTCGCATTCCTGCAGGACCAGGCGGGAAATTCCCTCGCCCTCCGAGCCGATCACAAGCGCCGCCGGGCCCGAAAAATCAACCTTGCGGTAATCCTCTCCCTGCATCGCCGCACCATAGATCCAGATGCCGGCCTTTTTAAGCCGTTCCAGAACGCGCGTCAGGTTGGTCTCCCGCGCCACCGGAATATGCTCCACCGCGCCCGCGCTTGCCTTGACCGCGGCCGGCGTCAATCCCACGGCCCGGCGCTGCGGGATGATCACGCCGTGTGCGCCCGCGCACTCTGCGCTGCGGATGATTGCGCCCAGGTTGTGCGGATCGGTCACGCCGTCCAGAATCACCAGAAAAGGCGCCTCCCCGCGCGAGGCGGCCAGCTCAAGCATCTCCTCCACGCTGCTGTAGGCAAATGCGGAAACCACCGCAATCAGTCCCTGATGGTTGGGGGCCATCGCATCCAGGCGTGCGCGATCCACTTCCTGAACGATCACCCTGCGTTCACGGGCCATCGCCACAATTTCCCGCGCGGAGCCGAGCAGTTCCCCGCGCGCAACGAGCAGCTTTTCCATATCCCGTCCGGCGCGCAGCGCCTCGCGGATCGGGTTGCGCCCCACCAGCAGGTTGCTTTCCATGTCCGGTTCCGGAGCGGGCGGCGGAGGCGGCGCGATCACTCTGCCCGGCTGGATGGGAGGCTCCCCGTGCGGGCGGCATCCACGTTCCCGCGGATCGCGCTCGTAAAAGCGGTGTTCGCCGCCCTCCGGCCCTGCTTCGTAAGGACGCCTTTCGCATCTGTCTTCCCTTTTCTCGTAGGCGGGGTGTTCATGCCGCTGCGGCCGTGCCTCGTAAGGACGCCTTTCCTGCCCGCCGTCCCTCTTCCCGTGGGCGCGCTCCCCATGCCGCTGCGGCCGTCCTTCGTAGGGGCGCTTTCCCTCTTCGTCCTGCCCATAGGGGCGCTGTCCGCGCCCGGGAATCTGGCCTTCCGAAAAACGCCTTTCATGAAAGCGTCTATCCTTCCCGTCTTCCCTTCGCTCATAAGGACGGCGCTCGCGGCCCTCCGTCGGCACGGCCCGCCCTTCGTCGCGTTTGGGACGGCGCGTCTTTTCATCATCCCGCCAGTCATCCCTTTTCCCGTGGGGATTTTTGGTAAATCGATCGTAATACGCCATCGTCTGTTTTCCTCTCTGTTCTCCTGTCTTCGTTGTCAGATAGACGCCCGCCTTGCCTGAACCTGCCGGGACTGGCCGCATGTGTTTTTTCCTTCCGGGCAGGCGCCGCGCAGGCAGGCAGGCCCCGCCTGTGCAAATAACGCGGGCGCTTCCCGGCTGCACAGGGCGAGCATCTGCCATGCCAGCTCGCGGATCTCCCACTGTGCCCTGCCGCAGCAGCGCAGTTCAAAAAAATGCATGAGTTCGCGCGCGTTCATCGTCATCACCAGCCGTGTCGCCGCCGCGTTGGGCAGCACAAAGCGCGCATCCTGATTGGCGCCTTCACCCGCCCCTCCCAGTTTTTCCTGCCATTGCCGATACCATGCGTGCATCGTCTCCATCTGGCGGATGAATTCGCGCTCTTCCTCCTCGCCCAGCGCGCTGATGGAGGGGGGAACTACGTAATCAAACCCCTCCGCCATGGAAACATACCGCTGGCTCTGCACCGAAAAGGAAGCAATGCGGTGCCGTGTCAGCTGCGCCAGCAGCGACCTGCTGATCCCCTCGACTGCAAATGTGAAGCTCGCATGCTCCGTCACCGACAGATGCCCCCGCTCCATCACGCGGGCAACAAAGGCCCGCTGATCCGCGCTCTCCACGCGTTCGCGCAGCGCCTCCAGATCAGCCTGGGCATAGCACAGCCGCGCCCCCAGCGCCACAATCTCATCCGGATCCGGCGTGGCGCGCAGCAAAATCACATGGAGCCTTGCTTTTGCCATATGCCCTCCGTCTTTGAAATCGCGTCCCTCATCAGCTCATTCAGGCGCTGGGTCTGCCCCGTTACATACAGATATCCCCACAGTGCCTCCAGCCCTGTGGCATGCGCATAGTCCGCCGGGTCGGCATGCCTGGGCGCGGCGTGCTTGGCCCGGGCGTTGCGCCCGCGCCGGGCAATGTCCGCCTCGCTCTGCGTCAGGCCGGGTTCAATCGCCTCCAGCATCCTCGCCTGCGCATAGGCGCTGACCATGCGAATGGCCTGCCTGTGCATGGCGCCCACGCTCATGGGACGCGAAGCAAGCAGCGTGCGCACATACAGATCGTGCAGCGTGTCCCCCAGATACGCCATTTGCAGAGGGTTCATCTCCCTCGGATCAGGCAGGGAAACCGCCTCCCGCGCTGTATTCAGAATCTCCTCCACCCGCAAGCAATCCCTTCCTTCACGTCCCGGCCTCTTTCACAAGCCGCCCGGGCCGGGGCTAAAACCCTTTTTAAGCGGCGAATCCGCGCGTAAAGCGTCCTGTCCACTGAGGTACAGTATATCATTAAATGAAAAAAAAAGAAAGACGGTTTTGTTCTCACGATTCCGGAGACCGCCGTCTTCCCTCCCGGGCATATATCGCGGTGCGTCCGCAAGGGTCTATCGTTCCTTTTCGTCGTTTTAAAGACCGGGATCAGGGCTTCCCGCACGCGACGCCCAGCGCCGCCCAGGTCTGTTTTCCTGAGCGGCGCTATTTTAGCGGTTGCGATGTCCGGTTCCGGATCGGAAGCCGGTTTCAAGAGAGGCGGTCGGCCGTCCGCATGCGTTCAGCCGGCCGCCTCTTTTTATTCCACGATCGCGCCCCTGTTCGCGCTGGAAACCAGTTTGGCATAGCGCGCCAGATAGCCGCCCGTCACATTCGGCGGCGGGCAGACCCACTTCTCGCGGCGGGCATTGAGCGTCGCCTCGTCGACCTTGAGCTCCAGCCTGCCCGCTGGGATGTCGATGGCGAGGATGTCGCCTTCCTCAATCAGCCCGATCACGCCGCCGCTGGCCGCCTCCGGGGAAACGTGGCCGATCGCCGCGCCGCGCGTAGCGCCGGAGAAGCGCCCGTCCGTGATGAGCGCCACCTCCTTATCAAGGCCCATGCCGCAGATGGCGCTGGTGGGCGAGAGCATTTCACGCATGCCGGGGCCGCCGCGCGGGCCCTCATAGCGGATGACGACGACGTCGCCCGGCCGGATTTTGCCGGCATAAATCGCCTCAATGGCCTCATCCTCGCTGTCAAACACGCGCGCAGGTCCCTCGTGCACGAGCATCTCAGCTGCCACAGCGCTGCGCTTGACCACCGCGCCGTCCGGCGCGAGATTGCCGCGCAGGATCATCAGGCCGCCCGTCGGGGAATATGGATCATCAAACGGGCGAATCACGGTGGGATTCAGGTTTTTCGCCCGCGCAATCTCTTCTCCCAGCGTCTTTCCGGAGACGGTCATGGTGCCTTCTTCCAGAAGGCCGCGGCCCCTGAGCTCGCTGAGCACCGCCATCACGCCGCCCGCCTGATGTAGGTCGATCACATGATGTCGCCCCGCCGGGGCCAGATGGCAGAGATTGGGCACCCGGGCGCTTGCCTCGTTCACCCAGTCAAGATCAAACTCGATCCCCGCCTCATGGGCAATGGCCGGCAGATGCAAAACCGTGTTGGTGGAGCATCCCAGCGCCATGTCCAAGCAAAGGGCGTTGCGGAAAGCGGCTTCGGTCATGATCCGCTCCGGCGTGAGCCCCTCCTTGACCAGCTCCACCGCGCGCATGCCCGTCCTCTTGGCCAGGCGGATGCGCGCCGCGTCCACCGCGGCAATCGTACCGTTGCCGGGCAGGGCCATGCCGAGGACTTCGGTGATGCAGTTCATCGAGTTGGCGGTGAACATGCCGGAGCAGGAGCCGCAGCCCGGGCAGGCGGAAGACTCCACCGCGCCCAGTCCTTCCTCATCCAGCTTGCCCGCCTTGTATGCGCCCACGGCCTCAAACACGGAATTGAGATCCATGTCTTCCGCGCGCCCGGGCATGCGGCCGGGCATCATCGGCCCGCCGGAAATGACCAGGGCCGGCAGGTTGAGCCGGCGGGCGGCCATGAGCATGCCCGGAACGATTTTGTCGCAGTTGGGGATGAAGACCATGCCGTCAAAGCCGTGCGCCATGGCCATGGCTTCGCAGCTGTCCGCGATGAGCTCGCGGGAAGCCAGCGAATACTTCATGCCCACATGCCCCATGGCAATCCCGTCGCACACGCCGATGGCCGGAAATTCCACGGGAACCCCGCCCGCCATGCGAATGCCGTCCTTGACGGCCTGCGCGATGTTTTTCAGGTGGCTGTGGCCGGGCACACATTCCGACTGAGCGCTCACCACGCCGATCAGCGGGCGGGCAAGCTCCTCGTCGGTCAGGCCCAGCGCCTTCCACAGCGAGCGGTGCGGCGCCTTTTCCGGGCCTTTTTTGACACGATCACTGATGGCCATCTTACAGCTCCTCCACCTTCGTGCCCCAGCTCATCTTGCTGCGCAGCTCTTTGCCCACTTCCTCCAGCTGGCTTGCGGCCTCGATGCGGCGCTTGGCCAGGAAATGCGGGCAGCCGGCCTGGTTTTCAAGCAGCCAGTTGCGGGCGAACGTGCCGTCCTGAATCTCGGAGAGCACTTTCTTCATTTCCTTCTTGGTCTCCTCGGTGATCAGCCGGTTGCCGATCTCATAATCGCCGTATTCGGCGGTGTTGGAGATGGAGTAGCGCATGCCCGCAAAGCCGTGCGCAAAGATCAGGTCGACGATCAGCTTCATCTCATGGATGCACTCAAAATAGGCGTTCTCCGGCTGATAGCCCGCCTCCACAAGCGTATCAAAGCCCGCTTTCATCAGGGCGGTCACGCCGCCGCAGAGCACGCACTGCTCGCCGAAGAGGTCGGTTTCGGTCTCCTCACGGAACGTGGTCTTGAGAATGCCGGCACGCGCGCCGCCAATGCCCGCCGCATAGGCCAGCGCATAATCCTGCGCCTTGCCGGAGGCATCCTGATACACTGCCACCAGATCCGGCACGCCCTTGCCCTCCAGATACTGGCTGCGCACGGTGTGGCCCGGCCCCTTGGGCGCGATCATGACCACGTCGATGTCCTTGGGCGGACGGATGCAGCCAAAGTGGATGTTAAAGCCATGCGCAAAAGCGAGGATCATGCCCGGACGCAGGTACGGCTCAATGTCCTTGTGATACATGGTGGCCTGCTTCTCATCGTTGATGAGGATCATGATCATGTCCGCAACCTTTGCGGCCTCGGCGGTGGTCATCACGGTCAGGCCGGCCTCCTCCGCCTTTTTCCAGCTCTTGGAACCCTCATAGAGCGCCACGATGACATCGCATCCGGAGTCCCTGAGGTTGAGCGCGTGCGCATGGCCCTGCGAGCCGTAGCCCACGATGGCAATCTTCTTGCCCATCAGGTATTCAAGGTTGCAGTCCTGCGCGTAAAACATCTGTGCCATTTTCGTTTCCTCCTGATTCTTTTGGTCTGTTGAGGGATTTATGTCCATCGGGCTCAGCCCGATCGGGGCAAAGCAGGGGCCGCATTTTGCCGCCCGTCAGTCAAAGATATCGGAGCTCATCACCCCGTCGCCGCGTTCGAGCGCGACGACGCCCGTGCGCACCAGCTCCAGGATGCCGTAATCCTCCAGCAGGCGCAAAAGCGCGGTGATCTTGTCGTTATCCCCGGTGATCTGAAGGATCATCGAGGACTTGGTCACGTCGAGCACCTTGGCCTTGAAGATATCCACCAGGCGCATGAGGCCTTCCCGCTCGGCGACGCCCGCCGCCACCTTGACCAGCAGCAGCTGGCGTTCCACGGAGCTGTGCGCATCCATCACCTGCACCTTCTGCACGCAGATGAGCTTGTAAAGCTGCTGGACAAGCTGCTCGATATGCGCGTCATCGCCCAGCACGGCGATGGTGATGCGGGAAACTTCGGGATCCTGCGTGGGGCCCACGGCCAGGCTTTCAATGTTGAATCCCCTGCGGGAAAACAGGCCGGATACGCGGGAAAGCACGCCCGGCTCGTTGCTTACCAGCACGCCGACGGTGTAGCGGCGCAGGTTTTCCGGATTGATCATCATAGGCGCTCCCCTCCGTCAATTCAGGCAGAATGAGTCGATCGGCGAACCGGGCGCCACCATCGGCGCGACCATCTCGTCGATATCCAGCATGCACTCGATCATGCATGGCCTGCCCGCCGCCACGGCCTGCGCATAGGCCTGCGTAAAGCCGTCCATGGTGTTAACGCGCGTGCCGCTCAGGCCGTACGCTTCACAGAGCTTCATGAAATCCGGCCCGCGGTCAAGCGTCGTCTGGCTGTAGCGGTGGCCGAAGAAAAGCGTCTGCCACTGTCTGACCATGCCCAGCGTTCCGTTGTTGAAGATCACGATAATCACCGGAAGGCCGTAGTAAGCGACCGTGGACAGCTCCGTCAGGTTCATGCGGAAGGAGCCGTCTCCCGTGATCAGCGTCACGGGCCGGCGGTCCGGATCGCTGGCCGCCGCCCCCATGGCCGCGCCCAGGCCGAAGCCCATCGTGCCCAGTCCACCGCTTGTGATCAGCTGGCGCGGATGCAGGAAGGGGAAGTGCTGCGCCGTCCACATCTGGTGCTGGCCCACATCCGTGGCCACGGTCATATCCGGCGCGATTTCGGCCATGGCCTTGAGAATCTTGCGCGGCTCAAAGAGTTCGTCGCTCAGGTATTCCTCCATCATGCTGCGCGCCTGCTGCATCCATTGCTCGTGATGCTTCTGGCTGACGCGCGCGAGCAGCAGATCCAGCACAACGCGCGCATCGCCCGTGATGTGCAGCGTGGTGGTCACATTTTTGTTGATTTCTGCGCGGTCAATGTCGATGTGCAACACCTTTGCCGCCGGGGCAAACATCTCCGCGTTGCCAAGCGCGCGGTCTGAAAAGCGCACGCCCACGGCGATGAGCAGGTCGCAGCGCTGCATGGCGATGTTGGCTGCATGGGTTCCATGCATGCCCAGCATGCCCAACATCCGCTCATTCGTGGCGGGCACCGCGCCAAGGCCCATCAGTGTGGAGGCGATGGGCGCATCCACGCGGTCGGCCAGCTCAAGCAGCTCTGCCTGCGCGCCGGAGAGGATCACGCCGCCGCCACAGTAAATCAGCGGCCTGTGCGTCTCGGCGATCAGCTGGGCGGCCTGCTCAAGCCGCGGTTCAGCCTTCACCTTATAGCGCTCAAGCGCCTGCCCTTCCGGGCGCAGCTGCGCCGTGGGGTGTTTCATGGACAGGCGGGGCACGAGCTCCTCCCCGCTGGCGGGCTCATATTCCGTTTCGGCGATCTGAACATCCTTGGGAATGTCGATAAGCACAGGGCCGGGCCGCCCGCTGCGCGCGATATAAAACGCCTCGCGGATAATCTGCGCCAGCTTATCCACCCGTGTGACGAGATAGTTGTGCTTGGTCACCGGCATGGTCATGCCGGAGATATCCGCCTCCTGAAAGGAATCCGTGCCCATCAGGTTCTGAGGCACGTTTCCCGTGATAAAGACCACAGGGGAGGAGTCCATATACGCCGTGGCAATGGGGGTCACCAGGTTGGTCGCGCCGGGGCCGCTGGTGGCGATGCACACCCCCGTGCGGCCGCTGGCGCGGGCATATCCATCCGCCGCATGCCCCGCGTGCTGCTCGTGCGCGGTCAGCACATGCTCAATGCGGCCCTGACGCTTATACAGCTCATCATAAATAGGCAGCACGGCCCCGCCGGGGAAGCCGAACACCGTGCCCACGCCCTGCTCGATCAGGCATTCGATCAGGATCGCTGCTCCGTTGAGTTTCATCGGTCGATCTCCTCTTTTCCTGCGCTCTCATGTAAAAAACGGTTTACGGCAAAAAGCAGCCTTTCTCCCTGTTTAGGGCGAAAGGCTGCTTCCGCGGTACCACCTAAATTCCGTGCCTGCGCACGCTCATCCGCGCCCTCTTTTCCATGGCGAAACAGGCGCGCTTCCCGGTAACGGCGGGATCCCGGCAGGCCTACTTTTCCCGCGCGCGGGTATTCAGCCGGCGGCTCCAAGGCGACCTTCACGCGCGCCCCCGCAGGAGCCTCCCACCATCGCTCCCTCGCTTGGCGTTTCCACGCGGATTCTTCCTCTTCATTGCCGAAATATGAAGTAGAATCATCTTATCACGGCCGTCAGGGGATGTCAAGCGCTTTTTGCTGCCTGTTGAGAAATTCTTGTTTGAATCATGAATAATTTTCATCTTTGTCTTTTCATGCCCGGATCTCCTTCACCGCGCACGGGCCGTTTCACCCCGTCGGCTCATCCGATCTGTCCACAGCCTCAAGCGGCGCCGGTTTGTCATCGGGGAGGGCCGCCCAGTTCACAACCCCCTGCGCCACCGCCTGGGCCACCCGCTCGCGGTAATCTTCCGTGAGCAGCATGGCTTCTTCCTGCCGGTTTGAAAGGAAGCCGCATTCCACCAGCGCGGAGGGAACTCCGAGCGTCAGGATATAATAATCCCCTCCCAGAGCGCTGCGCGGCCTGGATGGGGCGAGCGCCGTGTTCATCGCCTCCTGAAGCGCGCCGGCAAGCAGGCGTCCCGCCGGGCAATCCTCCCTGAAAAACACCTGGGGTCCGCTTTCCGAGCGCCCGGCGTATTCATTCATGTGGATGGAGAGCACCATCTGCGCCCCGGCTTCCCGGATGATGGCCGCGCGGCGCTGCATATCCTGCAGCTTTTTGCGAATGGGTGGGTCTTCATCGCACAGCGCATAATCCTCTGTGCGGGTCATCACCACCTGCGCTCCCTGCTCGCTCAGCAGCCGCTCGACTCTCCTGGCCACATCGAGATTCAGCTCTTTTTCCAGTGTCCCGCTGACTCGCCCCACCGCCCCGCCGTCATAGCCGCCATGTCCCGCGTCCACGGCAATGACCATGCCCTCAAGCGGGCCCGACGGGGCCCGCTGCGGCTGCGCACCCGTCTGCTGGGTCGCCTCCGTGCGCGCCTGCTTCTGCGCGAATGCCTCCACCGCATTGCCGCCCGCGCAGGCAAAGAGCGCCGCTGTGCACAGCGACGTCACCGTCAGCAACATGCCCGCATACAGGCGCACCCGTCCGTCCATAGCCATCCTCCCCGCGTCAAACCTTGCCAAGGAGTATGCTCAAAAAACCGGCTTTATGCGCCGCGGCTCCCTGCAGATTTCTTCTTCCAAATGTGACATCTATATGGCGTTGATCTTTATGTCTTTCCAAGAATTGTTACGCACTTTTCCCCATGTTCTCCCGGCTTTTAAACAGGATTCCCACTGTTTTTCCCATGGTTTTCCACAGCGATTTTCCATGAATTCTAAGGAAATTTGCCCTTTTCGCTCACTTATCCACATTTATCCACAGAGATTTTCCACTTTTTCCTTTTTGATTGTGGAAAACATATGTTATCCACAAAAACAGTCTTCGTAACAACCTCTGCCGAATTATTACGAAGTTGTAATAGTTTTGACGTATTCCCGCCGCATTTCACAGGACAAAAACAGGCAGAGCCCTTTCCCCGGCTGTATGCGAAACCGCAGCCGCTGTCTGGAAAAATGAAAGGGGCTTTGCTATAATCAATCAGGCCCGCTGCTTCGGCAGGGCTTTAAGGAGGGAGACTCATGAAAAGCATTCTTTCTAAATGGCGGCGCGAGCTTCGATCGCTCTGTCCCGCAGAGGGCAGCCATCCGGCGGGCCCTTCCCTTTTGACCGCCTGGCGCTTTACCTCCCGGAAAATCCGGATGCCGCAGACGGAAAATCCCTATCTTTATCTTCTGCTTGACGGCGTGCTGCGGCTCCACACCCCCTCCGGCATGCTCGATTACATAGCCGGGCAATATTCCGTTTCAAAGATTGATACCCCTCTGTCCGGAACCGTCGAGTTCTTTTCAGACCAGGGAGACTTTCTCGCCCTTGCACTTGAATTCACCGCAAGCGACGTCATCGCCTGTATCCTGGATATGGATGACGACCTGACGGCGCGCATCCTGCACGCTTCTCTCACGCAGCGGGAGATGCGAATTGCAGACGGCGCCGTGATCTCATCCGTTTACAGGCTCTTTTGCGCCATGCGGCGCACCCTTCCCTCAGCCTTTCTTCAAAAGAACATCCTGCGGGAAATTCTCTACTTCGTTCTGCGCGGCTCCTGCGGAAAGCAGCTGCTTCAAAGCATCACGGGCCTGTGCAATGTCAAAAAAGGCTGCGGCTTACCGAAGCGCGCAGGCTGATGCTCGATGAAAACAGAAATGTCACCCAGGCCGCCATGGAGGTCGGTTACGAGAGCCTGTCCCAGTTTATCCGGGATTACCGCAAATTCTTCGGCGCCGCGCCCAGGGAGGATCTCCAAAGCATCCAGCGGTATTTAAAGGAATAGGCCCGGCCGGGCCCGCGTCCGTCTTCTTCCGGCTTCCCGGAAAAGCCGGGCGCTTGATTCTTGATTCACAAGCGGGCGCGGTTTTCGAGAAATGGGCCGTTTTTTTTAAGAAATGGGCAAGCGCCGCATGCAGGGGATCCGATATACTGGATGCGGTGCGGGAGGATCGCCCTTCCCTCTTCAGGGGTATCCCATCCTGCATCCGGTCATAAGAAAGAAGGAATTTCAAGATGATCCTAACCGATGAACTGTGCGACAGGCTTTGTGCCGCCGCGAAGGAAAAGAGCCGGGAGCTTGGCGTTGACATCAGTTTTGCCGTTTGTGACGAGCATGGCCTGCCCCGTGTCTATCGCCGCTATGGGGAAGCGCTGGTTTTAAGCATTACGCTCGTCCCCGGAAAGGCTTATACATCCGCCGTCACGCAATGCAAAACAAAAGACGTCGCCTCCTGTGCGGCAGAAGGCGCTTCCCTCATGGCCATTCAGGCCAATGATCCGCGAATCACGCTGGTGGCAGGCGGTTATCCGCTGTTTGCGGGCGGCAAAATTGCGGGCGGCATCGGTGTCGGCGGCGGCACGGAGGAACAGGACTGCGCAATCGCCGAGTATGTGGTCTCCGTCTTTGAACGCGAAATCCTTTGAGCATGCGGGCTGAAAAAAGAAAACCTCGCTTTCCCCGTTTTGCAAGGCCCGGGGGCCAGTTCTTCCCCTGCGCGCATCTCTCCAGGCAGACACAGCCCCGGCCTTTCTGAGGCCGGGGCTGTGTCTGCCTGGAGGCATGTCTTTTCCCTTTGATCGCCCTGCGACGCCCAGCTTTTCGGGCGGTAGGGGCGTTCCTCATCTTCCCAGATCAAACGCCAGGCTGGGCGTCATGCCCTCGGCGAGCATATAGCCCGTCTTTCCATCGATCTGGACGTGATACCAGTCCGGCGTGATGCCCATCACCGTGACCTGCGTCCCGTTGGCATACAAGCCCAGAGAGGCGGCGCGCGTGCTCGTGTCCGCACGCAGATTCAGCCCTGTGCCGGAAGCATTGCGAATCCAGGCGGTGGGCATGGCGGAGGCAACCGGCATACCGCTGCGCTCCAGATACTGGGTTTGCATGTATCCGGTCACATCCGTGCCCATGATGCGCACCCATTTCCAGGTGTCCGCCCCTCCGTCCCCAGCAGAAGCCAGAATCTCCACCTGCACGCCGTTATAGTATTTGCCCAGCGAGGCGGCGCTTGCGTCCGGGCTCTCGCGCAGGTTCAGCCTGTCCGCCGGATTAGGGTTGGAAACCACTGCCACCGTGAGCGCATCCAGGGTTCCGGCGGGCACAAAGCCCTCTGCCGTGCCGCCCTGCGGTCCGATGACGCGGATATGCCACCAATCGCTGGTAAACCCCATCAGGAGAATGCGGTTTCCCGAGCCGAACAGGCGCCGGCCTGCGCCGTAGCCCGGCGCGTCGTAAAGCGTCCATGACGTCGAATTCTCTGCATATTCCGGCATAGCCGTCTGCACGGCTGCATAGGCGGCCGTGCCTTCAAAGGCAAGATACCGGCTGTCCATATACCCGCTCAGGAGCCCTTCTTCGCCCACGCTCACATAGAGCCACGGCCCGCCTGCGGAGGAAAGGATATTGACCGGTGTGCCGTTGTAATACCGCCCCAGCGAGTTGGAATCCGCGCCCGGCCTCTCCCGCAGATTCAGGCGGTCCGCCGGATTGGGGTTGGATCCCATCGCCCGCGCGGGCAGCGCGGCATCCGCGTTTGCGCAGGCCGAGAACACCGCCATCAGGATGAGCGCGGCCGCGGCTGTCTTTAAAAGCCGTTTCATTCAGAATCCCCCTCTTTCTCTCAGGCTCCATGGTCTCGGGCCCCGTCCCCTCGAATCTCCGCCGGAGCTTTTTCATTTCACCTGTCATCAAGACGAATGAAGCCTGGTAATTCTTCCCAAAATGCCCGATTTTCCTTTTCTTTTTTGGAAAGTCTTTTTTGGAAAGGCCGTGGCAGGATGACCGGCCGGCGCCTCAGAGAACGGCCCTGTATACGCCAAGCAGTTCGTCCGTATAGCGCTGCGGCGTCATTCTCCTGCTTCGGGCCTTCAGGCACGCGCGCGACATCGTGCGAAGGGCCTCCGTATCGGCAAAAAGCGTGCCGATGGCCCGCGCACAGGCATGCGCAGAGGCGTCATCCAGCAGCATGCCCGTCACCCCCTCCTCGATCAGTTCCGGCAGTCCTCCCTCCCGGCTGGCCAGCACGGGCGTGCCCAGCGCCATGGATTCGATCACCGCCATCGGGCAGTTTTCCCGCCAAAGGGGCAGGCAGAGGGTCAGGGCCGCCTGCGCAATCAGGCGCGCAAGCGCTTCCCCCTGCAGAAAGCCCGCATATCGCACGTTCGGCAGGCCGCACCGGATCACTTCCCCCTCAAGCGGGCCGCTTCCCGCCACGATGAGCGGCACATCCGGAAGCAGCCTGAAAATCTCCAGCAGCCGGGCAATCCCCTTTTCCGCGGAAAGCCTGCCAAAGTAGAGCACATAATGCCCCTTTTCCTCTCCCGGAGGGATGGGCGGCAGCGCGGCGCAGTTGGGGATCACCAACGTTTTGCCCGCAAAACGCGCCGTGCGCAGCAAAAGCCCTTCCATGTAGCGGCTGGGGCAGATGTAGCGTGCCACGCGGTCATACTGCGGCAGCCGTGCATAGAGCGCCCCCTCCGCCGCGCCGAGCAGGCTCTTGGCCAGCGAACCGTGAATGCACCTGCGCCGCACGCAGCTGAGCCGGCCATGCGTGATGCACAGGCTGCACGCATGGCCGCTGGCCAGATCGGCCATCATGTGGCTGGGACAGAGCATCTGTGTGTCGTGCACGGTCTGCACAACGGGCACACCGCTTTCAAAGGCCGCGTCAATCACGGATGGGGTCAGCTGAAAATGAATGTTGTGCAGGTGCACCACGTCGGGGCGAAAGGCCTTGATGATCTTTTTCATCTTCGCACGGGCATCCCACGAGTATAGGAGCGCCGCCGGGTTGACCAGGCCGCGCAGTCCTCTCCGGTGAAAATCCCGGTGCCTGGCGTAAAGGCCGCTTTCGTTGCCCACCACATTGCCCGCATCCTCCATGCCAAAGTAGGAGACGCGATGTCCCCGCGCCGCCAGCAGGCTGCCGCTGGTGAGCATGCAGCGTTCCGCCCCACCGCGCGGGCCAAGAAATTTGTTGACCATCAGGATGTTCATGCCCTTTCACCCCTTTCCCTGCGCCCTGAGCAGCCCGAGGTACAGCCGGTACTGCCCCGTGCGAAGCAGCAGCAGGGAGAGCTTCGCCCCCATGCCCGGCTGGGCCGCAATGCGCTGTCGCCTGAGCGCGCGGGCCATCCTCTCCCCCTGCATATGCCTGCGGCACAGGCGCGCCAGCGTTTTAAGCGGCAGGCCCGAATACACCGCCAGGCTGCGCAGCGCGCGCTTGGCGCCCATCAGATATTGTGCGTCAATCAGCCCGTCGTAGCGCCCATCCGCATAGGGCGCGGGCGCCGCAGTGATCATCGCCTCAAAGTGCCGGGCAATGCGCTCCTCGTTTTCAAGCCGCTGCGGATCGCTTCGCCTGGTTGCGGATCCCTCACGGATATGATAGGTGTAATACACCCCGCGCGAATACGCCATTCTTTCAAAGGGAACTGCCAGCACGTCGTACAGAAACACCGCATCCTGCCCGGTCGTATACGGGCCCGCGCGCAGGCCATGCCGCCTCAGGTGTTCCGCGCGAAACAGGCGGCATCCCAGGGTGGGCATGAACTTGTGCAGCGGAAGCCGCTCAAAGAACTCGCGGCGGGAAAAGCATCCCTCCACTCGGGGCACGTCGCTCTCCGGCGGGCCCAGGGGCTCCCCTTCCCCGCCATATCTCTGGATTTCCAGCCCGAAGACGACCATATCCGCCCCATAGCGTCTGGCCAGCGCCAGGTTTTCTTCGACAAGCGTGGGATACATGGTGTCGTCCGGATCAAAAAAGAGCAGGTATTCTCCTCTTGCCGCATCCATGCCCGCGTTGCGCGCCATGCCGGTGCCCTCGTGGCGCTTGTGAAGGACGCGGATGCGCTCGTCCCTTTGGG